>SLHU01000018.1 GCA_007135995.1 Clostridiales bacterium
GATTATTATCGAAAAACGAGTTGTCATTATCGGAGCTACATCAGGCATCGGCCGAGCGCTTGCCCTGATGTATGCCCAGTCAGGCGCCAGGCTGGGGCTTGCCGGACGGCGCGAAGAGTGTCTGAAGACACTACAGGACAGCATCGGTGACAAGGCAGTCATCCAGACAATGGACTTGTCGGTTCCTGATGCGGCCATTACCCTGTTGGAGCAACTGATCAGTCGGCTTGGCGGCATGGATCTGATCATCATCTCATCCGGTGTAGGACATATCAACCCTGATTTAAACTGGCAAATGGAACAGGAAACCGTTTCAGTCAATGTTACCGGATTCATTGCAATGGCCCGCACCGCCATCAAATATTTTGAGACGCAGGGATCAGGGCAGCTCGTTGGGCTGACCTCCATCGCAGCGATTCGGGGAAATGGCGGCGCACCTGCCTATGGTGCCTCCAAGGCCTTTGTTTCTCATTATCTGGAAGCACTTCGCTGCAGGCATCATATGAATAACAGTCATATTATTGTTACGGAAATCCAGCTTGGGTTTGTCGATACCAAGATGGCCCAGGGAGAAGGATTATTCTGGGTTGCACCGGTAGAAAAGGCAGCCTGGCAAATGCTTCGAGTTATAGAAAAGAAGCGAAAACATGCCTACATTACCAGAAGGTGGCGTCTGGTTGCCTGGATTGTCCGACTTTTGCCAGAATCGGTACTGCGAAAAATGTCGTAGGTCATTCAGTAACCTGCGACAGGGAGGCACCACAGTGTTTTCAGATGATTTGCTCCTTTTCGGGGCCAACAGCATCTTGTTTTTACATTTCCTTTATGTGTCAGCAGTCGTTTTAGGACAGACCCTTATCCTCATCGGCGCACTTTTCGGCTGGCAGTTCATCCGTCGTCCGGTCTGTCGTATGATTCATCTGCTCATGATTGTTTTCGTGGCTTTGCTCGATCTTCTGAACCTCCCCTGCCCGCTCACAGTTTGGGAAAACCAGCTGCGGGAACTGGCCGGCAAGACGGCTGCGTGGGAGATGACTTTTGTACAGCGGATCCTTCACAGCATCGTGTTCATTACCTTTCCCGCGAATATCATTGATTACATCTATATTGGATTTGCGGCGCTGGTCATTTTGACTTTTCTGCTGATCCCGCCTCAATTCCGGTCAAAACAAAAAAGGCAGAAACATCGTGAAAAGAGCAGCACTGGCAGTGATGATTGAGATGATCATTTAAAGTATTGCCAGACAATCAGGTCAGGCTAACCGTGCCAAAACATCTAAAGACAAAGCGTAAATAGGTTTGCTCCGTCCAAACGGCATATATCTCAATGCTTAAACTGCTTGGAGAGGGTATAGTGAATTGGATACCGAATCAAGTATGAAAGGCGGACAAGATGGTGCATAAACCAAAACGTCCGCACTCCCGATCTAGCGGATTTGCCTGAGCGGAAAAACTTCAGTAAGTAAACAATAATTCGTTTTTTCTTTTCGCCTTAATACTGAATAACCGTAATTCATCGCAGTTTAAATGACACCAGCTGAACGCAGTCAGCTGGTGTCATAGAAGCGTTCTTCTTTTCAGAAAATGATTGATAAATTATTGAAGCGCTTTTTCAATTTCTTCAAGAATATCAGCAGGAATGGTATAGCCCGAAGCCTTAACGTTTTCCTCAACTTGGCCTGGTCTGCTGGCACCGATCAGTGCGCTGGCGACATTGGGAAGACGCAGCACCCACGCGAGTGCCAGCTGAGCCATGGGAACGTTGAGTTTCGCGGCGATAGCTGCGATTTTATTCACCTTTTCAAACGTTGCCTCATGAAGCATGCCCTTGATGAAAATGTTCATTTTGTCGTTAGCAGCGCGGCTGTCCGCGGGAATGTCTCCTAAAGTCTTGTACTTACCCGTCAGCAAGCCTTGTGCCAGCGGGGAGAATACCACCTGACCCACGCCGTTTTTCTCGCTGACAGGAATAACTTCAGCCTCAATCTTACGGCTGAGCATGCTGTACTGAGGTTGGTTGACCACAAAACGGCTGATCAGATTACGGTCGGAGATGCGCATCGCTTCCTCGATTTGCGCAGCGGACCATTCGCTGATGCCAGCGTACAGGATCTTTCCCTGCCGGATCAGATCGTCAAATGCACGAAGCGTTTCCTCCACAGGTGTTTCCGGATCATAGCGGTGGCAGTAGAGAATGTCCACATAATCCAGATTCAATCGTTTCAGACTGGCGTGCGCCGACTCCATCACATGCTTTCTCGAAAGGCCTCTGTCGTTGGGCCCGTCACCCATCGGGAAAAACACTTTTGTAGCCAGGACGTAGGAGCTTCGCTCGTACTTTCCCATCGCCTCGCCCACAACCTTTTCTGCTTCGCCCCGGTTGTAGGCATTCGCTGTATCAAAAAAGTTAACGCCCAGCTCATACGCTTTGTCGATTGTCTTAATCGCCGTTTCATTTTCCACCGCGTTGCCGTAGGTCAGCCAGCTTCCAAGACTGATTTCACTGACCTTGAGCCCTGTGTTGCCTAGTTTTCTGTAAAGCATATTCATTTTCCTCCTATTATCATGATTTCTTGTAATGAAAGTGTGTTGCTGCTGAAGAATGCAAACCTCTCCGCACAGCGTCAT
Organism: Clostridiales bacterium; assembly: GCA_007135995.1. Classification (GTDB taxonomy): domain Bacteria; phylum Bacillota; class Clostridia; order Saccharofermentanales; family UBA5734; genus SLHU01. The sequence continues at coordinate 2,629 of SLHU01000018.1, forward strand.
TATCGCCGTGCTGAGTGATGCATTTTCTAGCGTTAGCAGGTTTTTTCATGCTGGACAGCTTGCATGCACGGTTGATCTGCAAGCCATCAAAGCATATGATCAGTGTATCATATTCTGGATGGGTGAACACTAACCGGCATGACGGGATACCTTAAAATAAATATCCGCCTGATAAGAGTGTCAACGTTATCTCGTTGATCTTGTTGAATGGCTGCCCGAACGCCCTTGCATTTTGCTGCATGACACTCATCAGGATCCGCGTTGCGTCACTTTCAAAATTTGCCGCAGGCTTTATTCATTGCATCACGCAAATGTTACCATCATCGCATACACTTCGAAGATGCTTTTCAGTCAAAATAAAACCTGATATAATTAATTTCGTAAAATTCAGAAGCAAATGATGCCTACGTTTTTACCTCGGCTCGGCGGCATCCTGGTCATGGTAATGATCAATATTTGTTTTCAACA
>SLHU01000306.1 GCA_007135995.1 Clostridiales bacterium
AATTTTATGTCACGGCCGGTATCTGCAACATCTGCCACCGCGTCTATGCAGGATTTCCAGAAATCCTCATTCGTAATCTGAGTACCCACACCGGCTTCATGATTGACACGAAAATGAATACAGTCTATTTCCTGACAGGCTTCCAGCAAAGCTTTAACGCCTTCAGCGCAATACTCAGATAAAGCAGTCTCGTCGTCCTTCAGACCTTTAACGAGAACATCCTGCACATCAGTCCAGGGTTTTTGCTGCCAGATGGCGAAGACAAATTCCAGACCGTAATCATGACACAGCTGGCCGATTTTTCTCAGCATCAGCAGATTTTTTTCCTTCTGGTCTGCGGACAGGCCACGAACCTTCACATTCTCAAAACCAGGTACATCAACAAAGTATGAATACGGAGGGGACATATAGGCGGTATCAAAACCTGTGATCAGGACAAAACGATTATAGCGGCATCTGGCTAATAAGCTGAAATAATAATGCCAGAAATCATCCGAGTAAAACCAGGCCTCATCCAACTGACCCATAATGAAGCGATTGACGCCGCGTACTTGATGATCAGGATATTCTACGATCTGACTGGTCTGATTAATCGCTTCAAAACCACCCGTCCGAACACGCTCCGCCATCTCCAGCAAAGCGTACATCAGTCCTTTTTCGTCTGTACCCGCTATGACCAGAACCGGACTGTTGAAACCTTTGCACCAGTCAATGACAACACCTTCTGCTTTCGCGGATATATTCACACCGCAGCTTGCCAGCAAACGGGCAATCATCCGATCACTGGTCAAACCAGTCACAATACAGGTTTCGCTTTCTGCCTGGCTCCAGTGTTTGATATCTTCCAGAACAGCGCCTGTCTGACTAACTTGTTTGCGAAATTCGTGCATACCATGAGCAGCAGGACCTGACTTACATGACCGATCTACACATTTAATGTTTGATGTTTTCAGCATAGGTTGTTCCTCCAGGAAAAATAATTTCATTTAGTGAAATTTACTTCTATTCATGTCAGATTATTTGATCTCTTAATGTACATATTCTACAGGTTTTTCGTGTGTTCTTCAAATTAAGGCAGTTAATTGACGCGACCAGCTTGTTGACACGTTTAGAAAGAAATGATATATTATATAAAATACATTTTCACATATTGAAACTATTAATCAAAAGAGGCACATTTTCTAAGGAGGCATTTATGAAATTTGCTGAAGCTGTTGTCAAGATTATGGAAAAAGAGCAGATTACCGACGCGTTTGGCATACCAGGCGCTGGTATCAATCCGGTCTACCAATTTCTGGGGAAGTCTAAGATTAAACACTACACAACCCGTCATGAAGAGGCAGCGGCTCATGCTGCCGGCGCCTATTATCGCGCAGGTCAGAAAATGGCCGTATGCCTGACTACATCCGGACCTGGCGCGTCAAACCTAGTGACAGGGCTTTATTCCAGCAACATTGATTCAATTCCGGTGGTTGCGATAACAGGTCAGGCTGTGTCCTCCCTGTTAGGTAAAGATGCCTTCCAGTGCATTGATATTGCCGCTATCTGCAAACCCATCTGTAAGGAAACGTTTTGTATCACCAACGCTGAGGAAGGTGTTGAAACCCTGCGTAAAGCGTTTCGCATCGCGCGTGAAGGAAAACCGGGCGCTGTTCTAGTCGATATCCCGCTTGATATCCAGATGACGGAAATTGATTTCGATCCGGAAAGCTATCAGGCAGATACCTATGACGTCCCCAAAGCTGATACAAATGAAATAAATGAAGTAATAAAAATGATCCGTGCATCTGATTCACCGGTGATCATCATGGGTGGCGGCGTTAATTTAGCTGGTGCCACTGACAAGCTGATTCAATTTGCTGAACAAACCAGTATGCTTGTGATCACAACATATATGGCTAAAGGCTGTATCCCGGAAAATCATCCGTTAAATGCCGGCCATATGGGTATTCAGGTGGGACAGCCAATTGGCAATCGGGTTTTCCTGGATTCCGACCTGGTCATAGGGATCGGCAATCGGTTTACCGACAGACATACAGGAGCGATTAATACCTATAGAGGTAAACGGAAATTCGTTCATATCAACATCGAAAAAAATGAACTGAATAAAATATTCCCGGCAGATCTGGCGATACACTCAGATGCGGGCATGGCCCTTGACCTGCTGATTGAAGCGTCAAAAAATACAGAGCCATTCAAGCCTGCCCCCAGAGTCAGTGAGCTTCCTGCGCTCAGAGAAAAACTGAAGCGTAAGACTGACTATGATCAGGTACCGATCATGCCGCAAAGAATATTCGCTGAAATGAATAAAACATTTGGGGAGAAAACAATTTTTACCACAGGATGCGGCATCACACAAATCTGGTCCGGTCAGTTTCAGGAAATTAACCAGCCCAATAAGTACCTGCCGTCCGGCGGAGCCGGAACCCTTGGCTATGATATTCCTGCTGCTTTTGGTGCAATGGTCTCAATCAACAATCGCATGAAAGCTGTCGCGGTCATGGGTGATTTTGGTTTTACTTTTCACGCTCAGGAACTCGCAGTAGCCGCCAAGTACCAGGTGCCTTTAATTGTCATCATTGTCAACAACGCTTATCTGGGACTCATCCGGCAAAATCAAAAATACGCTTACCAGTACGAGTATGCGGTTGAAATGAACGAGAATCAAAAGGACATGGACTATGTTAAAATCGCAGAAGGATTTTCGGACAAAGACGGTAACTTTAACTTATCCGGACACATTGAAGACATGGGGCTTTATCAACTAAGGATTAATGAAAAAAGTACGCAAAACAGTGAGCCGAAAGTTGTACCAATGACGCTTGTACCAAACGACTCTGTTTTTATTCAGCTTAATTTTGAATCTTTTAATATTGATCCTGTATACAGTAACACGGTATGGTCAGATAACCTAAATCAATACATGAAGGAGATGGAAAAATTTGTGAATTGGCAAAAATCAATCACAAATCCACAGCAGTATTCTAACGATGAATTAATGGATATGGTGAAAAAAGAACGAAAGTCGATGGATCGTTTCACTAAAAAAGCTGTAGAACAAGACCCCAGTAACCCCGCAAATATTCTATTAATGA
>SLHU01000342.1 GCA_007135995.1 Clostridiales bacterium
CAGGCGGATACCCACTGTCTTTCCCTTTAGGTGGTGGGATTAGCTTTGTAAGGCTTTAGCCTCTAACCTTGGCTTTCTACAGGGTGTTTGAACGACAAAGACTCATAGCATAATCGACGTAACACTAATGACATATATTTGTAATACGCAGGTAAACTTACAGATACAGAAAGCACACCACGGCTGAAATAATCAGCCGCTTTTTTCATGCTATAATGAACTATAAATTCAAGTGTTGAGGAGAACAAAGATGGGTCAACTGTTTGGAACAGATGGTGTAAGAGGTGTGGCCAATAAAGAACTGACACCTGATCTGGCATACAGACTCGGCTGGGCCGGCGCGCATGTGCTGGCAGGTGAAAGTAGTCACAGGCCGGTTATTCTGATTGGAAGTGATACACGTATTTCCTGCGGCATGCTGGAGTCGGCTTTGATTGCCGGTATATGTTCAGCTGGAGCTGATGTCTTTGTCTGTGGTGTAATCCCTACACCCGGCATCGCGTATCTGTGCCGCAAATACCAGTGTGATGCCGGGGTGGTTATTTCCGCGTCGCACAACAGTTATGAGTTTAACGGGATAAAGTTTTTTAGCAGCAGTGGTTATAAACTGCCTGATGATGTTGAAAACAAAATAGAGCTTCTGATAGAAACGTACGATCAGGGTGAATTCGACAGACCCTTTGGAGATGGTGTCGGACGCCGCATTGAGAAGAAAAACGCGTCCCGCGATTATGCTGAGCATTTAAAGCGCAGGATGGGCGTTGATCTTTCCGGTATGAAAATCGGCCTGGACTGCGCCAATGGCGCATGCGCGCACATAGCGCCCGGACTGTTCAGTGATCTGGGCGCCGATGTAGTCGCGATCGGTATTGAGCCGGATGGCTGCAATATTAATGATCAATGCGGATCAACCCATTTGGAGCGTTTGCGTCAAATGGTCAGACGTGAAAGCTGTGACATCGGCATTGCCTTTGATGGAGATGCCGATCGAATGCTGGCGGTTGATGAAAATGGCAGCACAGTTGACGGAGATGTGATTTTAGCTATTATTGCCCTTGATATGAAAGAGCAAGATGAACTCACAGAGGATACGCTGGTTGTGACAGTTATGAGTAATCTTGGTCTGGATCTGATGGCTAAAGAGCATGGTATTCGTCTGGTTAAGACGAAAGTGGGTGACCGGTATGTGCTCGAAGAAATGCTTAAGGAAGGTTATGCGCTGGGCGGTGAGCAATCCGGACATATTATCTTGATAGAACATGGTACAACCGGCGATGGCATGCTTAGCGCGCTTCGTTTGCTGCGGGCTTTAAGCAGAAGTCACGGTCGTCTTTGTGATGCCAGACAGGTGATGACTGTTTTGCCTCAGGTACTTAAAAGCTCGAAAGTATCTAATGAGGTGAAGTATAACATTGTTGGCGATGCTGATATAAGCGCGGCGATACATAAAATTGAGGAAACCCTGGCTGATAAGGGCCGTGTTCTGGTCAGGCCTTCTGGCACGGAACCGATCATCAGGGTGATGATTGAGGGACAAGATCCTGAGAAGATATCAAAAATGGCAGATCAGCTGACTGAGCTGATTAATAGTCGATACGGCATCTAGGCCTGGTTATCCCGGTCGACGAACTAATCATTTCCAAAAGCAGCCACTATGCTGCTTTAGTCAACTCAAAATAGAAGGAGTCTTTATATGTGTGGAATTGTCGCAGTTGCCGGCGATCTGTTTGCTGTGCCTGTTTTACTGAATGGGCTGAAAAAACTTGAATACCGTGGCTATGATTCTTCTGGTGTTGCCTTTCTGCAAGATGACCAGGTTATTGTAGAGAAGAAAAAAGGCCGTATCATGTATCTGGAACAGGCACTTCGGGACAGTGGCTGGCTGGATGAAAAACTTCGCCCTGTCCGCCTTGGAATTGGTCATACACGCTGGGCCACTCACGGAGTACCCAGTGACGAGAACGCTCACCCTCATTTATCATCCGACCGCAGATTCGCGGTTGTCCATAATGGCATAATCGAAAATGAGTCAGAACTTCGTTCTTTCTTGCAAAACCAGGGTTTCACTTTTCGTTCTCAGACAGATAGTGAGGTGATCGCGCACCTGATTGAATACTATTACGGCAAAGGCTGCTCAGCACAAAACTGGTTTGACGCTGTACGGACCGCGATGAATGACCTTACTGGTTCTTACGCGCTGGCTGTGGTGGCTGCCGATCACCCAAAGCAGCTTCTTGTGGCAAAAAAAGAGAGTCCTTTGATCATTGGCATAGGTGATAACTGGCATATGGCAGCCTCTGATATTCCAGCTGTTTTAAACCAGACAAATCAGGTTATGGTACTTGAGGATGGAGACTTGGCCTGTATCAGCGCGAGCAGCTGCCAGATATATGACGCCTTTGGCCAGCCTGTTTCTCGTGATGTCAAGTTTATTGAGTGGGATTGCCAGGCTGCGGAAAAAGACGGTTATGAGCACTTCATGATGAAAGAAATTCATGAAGAACCGCAAGCTGTGAGGCAGACTTTATCTCCCAGGATAGTCAAGGGTGAAATAACGCTATCCGAACTGCGGCCAGCTCATCAAAGACTGCAGACAATTAACAGCATATATCTGGTAGCTTGTGGAACAGCCTACCATGCGGGTGTTGTGGGCCAGAAATTGATTGAGCGCTGCTGCCGCCGCAGGGCACAGGCTGATCTTGCCTCCGAATTCAGATACTCAGAACCTTTGATTGACAACAAAACACTGGTAATCGTAATCAGCCAGTCTGGTGAGACTCTGGATACTTTGCAGGCCTTGCGTCTGGCTCGAAGCCGCGGCGCCCTGATTCTCGCGATAGTCAATGCCGCTGGCAGTTCTATTGCCCGTGAAGCTGATTATGTTATTTATACACATGCCGGCCCGGAAATTTCTGTAGCTTCAACAAAAGCCTACAGTACGCAGCTGGCAGCACTCAATCTGCTGGCTTTGTATCTGGCTGATGCCTGGAAAGTGATTGATAAAAAAACGCTGCGTGCCTACCTGGATGAGTTATCTCAATTACCGGAAAAAATCTCAGCTGTTCTTTTAAAAAAGGATCAAATCCAACGGTTCG
>SLHU01000380.1 GCA_007135995.1 Clostridiales bacterium
ATTAAAGAATGTGTCTGGAATTAATATAAAGAATATGTCTGGAATTGATATAATGTATGTGATCGTCCTTTGCCGGAACACTGACTGGAGGAAATTATGGGAAGAAAAGAAGAAATACTAAGTCTGCTGGAAAGAAATGCGAAACTGACCAGTGCTGAAATCGCTGTCATGATCGGGCGTCCGACAGATGAGGTTGAAAAAACCATTGCCAACCTGGAAAACTCACAGGTCATTTTGGGATACCACACCCTGGTTAACTGGGAAAAAACCGCGACTGCTTCTGTGACCGCGCTGATCGAGGTGCGTGTGACACCGCAGCGGGATATGGGCTTTGACCTTATTGCCAGGCGCATTTACCGTTATCCGCAGGTACAGTCCTGTTATCTGATGTCGGGCGGGTTTGACCTGATGGTCATTGTTGAGGATAAGGGACTGAAGGATGTGGCCATGTTTGTCTCGGAGAAAATAGCGCCGCTCGAGTCTGTTCTTTCAACCAGAACACATTTTGTGCTGAAAAAATATAAAATGAACGGAACTGAGTTTAATGACCAGACCAGTGACCATCGGGAGGCCGTCGTTTTATGAACATGGAAGAGAAGCTTGCGAATACCGTCAGATCCCTGCCTCCGTCTGGCATCCGGCGTTTTTTCGACATGGCGAACGAGCTCAAAGGTCAGGTGATCTCGCTGTCAATCGGAGAACCTGATTTTGTGACGCCATGGCCTGTCAGGGAGGCGGGTATTTACTCGCTTGAACTGGGTAATACACATTATTCTCCCAACCAGGGTTTTATGAATCTGCGCGAGTCAATCAGCCGTTATATGTCAGGCAGATTCGGCTTAACCTACAGCCCTGAGAAAGATATTGTGGTTACCGTCGGCGGCAGTGAAGCGATTGATTTATGCGTCAGATCGCTGATTAACCCCGGTGATGAAGTGATTATTCCCGAACCTTGTTTTGTTGCCTACCAGGCCTGTGTCTGGCTGGCCGGCGGTATACCGGTCAGCATACCCTGTACACAGGCAGACGATTTTAAACTGACTCCCGATCAGCTGGAAAACGCGATCACCCCCAAAACAAAGCTGCTGATGCTGGGCTATCCGAATAATCCTACCGGCGCGGTGCTCAGCCGGGAGGAGATACAGGCGCTGGCGGCAGTTTTGCTGAAGCACGATTGTCTGGTTTTATCAGATGAGCTTTATGCGGAGCTTACCTATGCGCCGGCGGTGCACAGTTCAATCGCATCTGTTGACGGCATGCATGGCAGAACCGTTGTGATTGGCGGGTTTTCGAAAGCATTTGCCATGACCGGCTGGCGTATTGGCTATGCCTGCGGACCGGCTGTCCTGATCGCCGCGATGAATAAAATCCATCAGTATGCGATTATGAGTTCCCCGACAACCGCCCAGGATGCAGCGATAGAAGCAATCAACAATGCTGAGCAATATGTCGCGCCTATGCGTGAAGAGTACAACCGGCGCCGCCGTTTTGTTGTGAACGCCTGCCGTGAGGCCGGGCTTTCATGCTTTGAACCGCTGGGCGCATTTTATGTTTTTCCCAATATTACCGTGACTGGGCTCAGCGCCAATGATTTCTGCGAACTGTTTCTCAAGGATGAGAAAGTGGCCATCGTACCCGGCAATGCATTTGGTGTTTCTGGAGAAGGTCATGTGAGAATCAGTTATGCCGCTTCCATGGAGAATATCCGGGAAGCGATGATAAGGCTGCGGCGTTTCGTCGCAAGGAGATGTGAACATGCTTGAATTTGACCAGATCAGGCAGCCTATTGAAGCGCTGGCACCTGAAATTGAAAAACTGCGCCTGGCACTGAAAATTGACCAGCTCAGTGACGAGGCCGCCGAACTGGAAGCACGGGCACAAGAACCCGATTTCTGGGAGGATGTGAACCGTGCCCAGGAGATTCAGACGAAAATGCGTCACCTGCAGATCAAAATTGAGCAGTACAACAAGCTGGTTCAGGATTATGAGGATCTGAAGGTGCTTTGCGAGCTGGGTAATGAAGCCGAAGCGTATGATATACTGGATGAGGTAAAAGAAGGCTGGCAGACCTTGCAGGCTGAATTTGAAGCGCTGCGTCTGGAGACACTTTTTACCGGTGAATACGACAGCCATAACGCAATTTTGGCCTTGCATGCCGGTGCCGGCGGAACAGAGGCTCAGGACTGGGCTGAAATGCTGTTTCGCATGTATACGCGCTGGGCAGAGGATCATGCGTTTACTATAAAGATTCTTGATATACTTGATGGAGATGAAGCCGGGCTGAAAAGCGCTTCGTTTATGGTTTCCGGTTTAAATGCCTATGGTTATCTGAAAGCTGAAATGGGGGTTCACCGACTGGTCCGCATTTCGCCGTTTGATTCTTCCGGGCGTCGCCATACGTCGTTCGCTTCGCTTGAAGTGATGCCGGAACTTGATGACTCAATTGAAATTGACATTAAACCCGACGATCTGCGAGTGGACACCTACCGGGCTTCCGGCGCCGGCGGGCAGCATGTCAACAAGACTGATTCGGCGATCCGGCTTACACATCTGCCGACGGGCGTGGTTGTATCCTGCCAGTCGGAACGTTCGCAGGTTCAAAACCGTGAAACGGCGATGGGCATGCTCAGATCCAAACTGTTTGCCCTGGCCAGGGCGGCTCAGATGGATAAAATAGAGGATCTGAAAGGTCATCAGCTGGACATCGCCTGGGGAAGCCAGATCCGCTCGTATGTGTTTTGTCCTTATACAATGGTCAAGGACCACCGCACCGGCTATGAAGAAAGTGATGTCAGCGCTGTGATGGACGGACACCTGGACGGTTTTATCAATGCCTATTTGTCTGGAGACAAAATCGAAAAATAGGCCGGGATCCCCGTGAACATTGACTTCATATCAGGTGATTGATAAAATTGAATATTGTTTCACGACTGTTCTGTCTGCCAGGCAGACCGCTGAAAAAAAGTAATTGTTGATAGAAAGCGCATGGAGCGTAAAGGAGGCAATTTATGAAAAAAGTACTGATTGTAATGGGCAGTGACTCAGATTTCCCTGTCATGGAATCGTGCGTCAAAAAACTGGCTGATTTTG
>SLHU01000332.1 GCA_007135995.1 Clostridiales bacterium
CATGTCCGGCCGCTTTTTGCGCAGCACCGAGGCCATGACCAGACCCTCCAGGGCGCCGAAGGGGTGGTTGGCCAGTACCAGAACCGGCCCGCTTCCAGGCAGCTGTCCCAGCTCAGCCTCGTCCAGCATGATTTCGATGTTCAAGACTTTGAGCGCCCGGTCCAGGAAGTCCTCCGGCCCGAGACTGGAGGTTGCCTCATGATATTTTCTGTTCAGGAAGTTCAGGGCCAGCATTTTTTCCAATGGAGGCCTGACCATGGAAAAGAGCTTGCTGGGCAGGGGGCGGACAAAGGGTGACGGGATATCGATCAAGCGATGTGGGGACGGGACGTTCATCGCGGACATCCTCCGGCTGAAGGGTGTGGAGAGGCAGGGCAACCAGCCGCTCACTATCCCATTTCAGTTTCGATTCATGACAGCCGGAAGACCGGAAGGCGAAGATTCGGTGACACCTCGGAATGTCACGCGATTATCACGAACCTGTCATTGTTGGCCGCTCCCTCGTCATCGTTTCGTCACCTTTTTGGGCTAGTATTTTTCAAATTATCCCGGGAGGTGAACCATGGAAGTGACGACCAAGGCTGATCTGCATGTCCACTCCAAGTATTCCAAACGCCCCTCGCAGTGGGTGCTGCAAAAAATTGGATGCGCCGAAAGCTACACTGAACCGCTGCATATCTATCGCACGTTGCGGGACAAGGGCATGGATCTGATCACCATTACGGATCACAACACCCTGGAAGGCAGCCTGGAAATCGCCCACCTGCCGGACACCTTCGTCAGCGAGGAGATCACCGCCTACTTCCCCGTGGATCGGTGCAAGGTGCATGTCCTGGCCTATGACATTACCGAGGCTCAGCACCGGGATATCCAGAAATACCGGGACAATGTCTTTGAATTGGCCGAGTATCTGCACCAGTCCGGGATCTGTCACGCCCTGGCGCATCCGCTGTTCTCGGTCAACGACAAGCTGACCAAGGCCCATTTCGAGCAATTGCTGCTGCTGTTCAAGAATTTCGAGATCAACGGGGCCAGGGATGAGCACCTGAACATCAATCTGAAGCGCATCCTTGGGGGCCTCTCTCCGGAGGACATCCAGCGCCTGGAGAACGTCCACGACCGGGCCGCCCTGCCTCCGAAGCCCTGGATCAAGCACCTCACCGGCGGCTCGGACGATCACAGTTCCCTGAACATAGCCCGGACGCACACGGTGATGCCCGGACGCTGCAACGTGACCGGCTTTCTGGATGGCGTCCGGAACGGCGAGGCCGTCCCGGTGGGCGTGTCATCATCTCCCCAGACTCTGGCCCACAACCTCTACAGCATCGCCTACCAGTTCTACGCCCGGAAATTCGAGCTGAGAAAACACGTCAACAAGGACATTCTGCTCAAGTTCATCGACCGCAACCTGTATCCGGGCCGGGAGGAGGCATCCGGGTTGCTGGACTCCCTGCACGCCCTCTGGTCCCAGAGGATTCGCCCCAGAATCGGCCCACATTCCCACCGCAACCCCCCGGAACAGCTTCAGGATTTGCTGCGCTACGAGACAGCCAGATTGATCTGGAACGACCCGGAATTGATGTCCATAGTCCGCTCCAGCGACAACGGACGCGAAGGCCAGGGCAAGGCGTGGTTCTCCTTCGTGAACCGCTCCGCCAACCAGGTTCTGCAACATTCCGCGGACCACATGCTGCGCAAGATCGTCCAGGGCAGCATCTTCAACATCTTCCACTCCCTGGGCTCGGCCGGGGCCCTGTACACCCTGCTGGCCCCCTACTTCCTCTCCTACTCCATGTTTGCCCACGACCGGAAATTCAGCCGCGAAATCCGGGAAGCCCTGGCCGCGGACAAAAGGTTGCCCGAGGAACAGCAAGGTGGAGGGCAAGAAGCCCGGAATGATGCCCGAAACGATGACAGGTACGATGCACGGATCGGGTCACAAGTGGGCGTCGCCCCCAGGGTGGCCCATTTCACGGACACGTACTACGAGGTCAACGGCGTGGCCCTGACCCTTCAGCAGCAGCTTTCCCTGGCCCTGGCCACCAGCAAGGACATGACCATCATCACCTGCGCCCCGGACGAGGCGGTCCAGGCCGCGGACGGCGTGCAAAACTTCACGCCCATCGGAGTCTTCGAGCTACCGGAATACCCCGAGTTGAAACTGTTCTACCCGCCGCTGCTGGAAATGATGCGCTTTTGCTTTGACAAGGAAATAACGCACATTCACACCGCTACCCCGGGCCCCATCGGCCTGGCCGCCCTGGCCCTGGCCAAGCTGATGCACCTGCCCATCTACGGCACCTACCATACTTCCCTGCCCCAATACACCCAGTGCCTGACCCAGGACTCCGCCATGGAGGAACTGATGTGGCGCTTCACGCTCTGGTACTACGACCAGATGGACCTGGTCTTCGCCCCGTCCCACGCTACGGCCAACGAGCTGATCGCCAAGGGACTGGCGCCGCACAAGGTCCGGGTCTACCCCCGGGGCATCGACATCGAGCGCTTCCATCCCTCCAAGCGCAACGGCTTTTACGAAAAGCGCTTCCAGTTCCAAAACGAGACCAGGCTGCTCTACGTGGGCCGGGTGTCCAGGGAAAAGAACCTGCACATCCTGGAGCAGGCCTTCCGGGAGCTTGCCCGGGAAAGAAATGACGTACGGCTGATCATCGTGGGTGACGGCCCGTATCGGGAGGAGATGGAGCGCAACCTCGGCGGCACGCCCGCGGTATTCACTGGCTATCTGGACGGCGAAGCCCTGGCCCAAGCCTACGCCTCGGCGGATGTCTTCGTCTTCCCCAGCACCACGGACACCTTCGGCAACGTGGTTCTGGAAGCCCAGGCCTCCGGCCTGCCGGTGATCGTCTCCGCCGAAGGCGGCCCCCAGGAAAACCTGATCCCCGACCAAACCGGCTTCATCGTCCCCTCCACCACCGCCAAAGCCTATTGCCAGGCCATAACCACCCTGCTGGACAACCCGGACCTGCTGCGAACAATGCGCGCCCAGGCCCGAGACTACATGGAGAACCGCTCCTTTGGCCGCTCCTTCGATCAGGTCTGGGCATATTACGGCCAGACCGGGTGATCC
>SLHU01000274.1 GCA_007135995.1 Clostridiales bacterium
CGGACGAATTATGCTGGCGACACTGAGGCCGATGATGATTGACAGTGTTGTTGTCAGCAGAAAATAAGCAACCAGGCGAAGTCCAACTTTCTTGAGCTGGTCCAGATCCTCGCTTGCAGCAATCCCGCGAATAACCGAGGCAAATATTAGCGGAATGACAATCATCTGAATCACGGTCAGGAAGATCTGGCCTGGTAAGGCAACCCATTCAGCGATGCCAGCTGATAGACCAGAACTGACCAGGCCGGTAGAAGGTGAAAGCAAAACACCCACAGCGACACCAAGGAACATGGCAACGATTATCTTAACCCAAAGATGCTCTTTAATCAGACCTTTAAGCTTAGTGCTCAGCACTTTTAAATCTCTTGGATGCAAACTTTTCAGATATGATATCATTTTTGCGACCTCCTTTGCCTATCAGATCAGACTCCTGTCTATAATATCAGATACAGGCAACAATTTTCAAAGGATGCTTAGCCAGATTTTGGAAGCTCTTTTGCAAGATCATAATATGACAGAACATGAACGTTTCACATGATATACTATCACAATAAAAGAAGCAGTCGCTTTAATGAACATTGCTTTCCGTTAATCCGAAACAGAACGGACTTTGTCAGGCTATTTTTCAAATCACGATCCGGAAAACCGTCTCATTGAAATGACAACTTCAGTGAGTTCTGTCAATGACATTTCCGCTGCCATTATTTGTCATTGATTGTCATATGATACGATATATACTATTCAATCAAAGGGTCTTGCCACTGTGAAAAAGTTGGGACCTATGACCGGTGAGGTAATCGTTATGAGTAATCTTCAGGAAATCAGGAAGCATTTTACATGTCCACCACGAAAGTTCAAGTCAAGACCGCTCTGGTTCTGGAATGGTGATATCGATCAGGCATATATCGAAAGGGAGATGACAGAAGCTGAAAAGTCCGGCTATGCCGGAGTGGCTGTTTTGCCTGCGACCGGTTATGCGAAAACAGCGTATTTGTCAGATGAATATTTTGCGCAATACAAAATTGTTGTTGAAAAAGCACGCGAGCTTGGATTGAAACTGTGTCTTTATGATGAGTTTGATTATCCAAGCGGTAGTATTGGTGCCGGGGTCAACGGCTGGAATGGTTTGTTCAACAGCAAATATCCAGATGATACTGCCAAGCGACTCGATAAAATTGAAGAGGAGTTTTCTTTCCGCCCTGCGGGTGATTATACGAAAGAAACCGGTCCCGGGCTGTTCATGGGCGCTGTTGCTTTCAATCGATCCAGTCTGAGCATCACAGTACTGTCGACAGGTGCCGGCGACCGCTGTCAATTTACTGACAACGGGGTTATATTGAAAGACGTTCCCCTGCTCAGCGGCACTCAGACGATTATGATTTTCATGTGCGTTAAAGATCAGTCGGATACGGTCGTTGATTATCTAGAGCCGGAAGCCGTCAGCAAGTTTATCAGTGAAGTTCACCAGAAATACTATGATCGGTTTTCTGCCGATTTTGGGACGGTGATAGACAGTGCATTTTACGATGAGCCAAGAATGTGGGGCACTTCATGTGATGATACTGTCAATACGATGAACTGCAGGATGTGGACAGCTAGATATAACAAAAAATTCGAGTCGCGTTTCGGCATCAGCCCAATCAAATACTACCCGGCGCTTTGGTATGATATCGGCGATTATACCCAGACAGCGAGAAATTTACTTTTCGGGTTTAGAGCAGATCTGTTTGCGGAGGGATATCTTAAGACAATTAATGACTGGTGCGGCAAACATGGCGGCATTAAGCTGCAAGGTCATATTGAAGGTGAGGAGAGCATTAATCCGACTGGTGGCTGTGGTGATCTGATCAAGGTTTTTAAATACCAGGATATTCCCGGGATCGACGAAGTGTTTGCTTATCAAAGGAGTGACGGCACTTATGGCCGCTCTTCGAAAGCATTTAAAATTGTCAGTTCATCAGCATATAATTATGACAAGGAACTGGTGATGACCGAAACCAACGGCGCCTCAGGACAAGGTGACCTGCTTGATCTCAGCCGCAGTGTTTACCGCCTCTATAAGGAGGCCTTTGACCAGTTAGCCAAGGGAATCAACAATTTCGTGCCGCATGCGATAGTCGCCGATATGAGGCAGACATTTTATATGCCGGATCTTTCACATAAAAATGTCGGTCCGCCTGATTATGCCAGTGAACTTAACCGCTATAACAATTTTATCGGCCGCTGCCAGTTGCTGCTGCAGGGCGGTCGGCATATTGCCGATATAGCGATGCTCTATCCGATCGCTTCACTGCAGGCCGGGTTCCGTTTTGATTCCGGATATTCACCGTATCGGTCTGCTGGTGCCGAACCGATGCCTGAAATCGACTATATGCATGTCGGTGATCTGCTGTCCCTGGGGATCAGGCGTGATTTTACGTATCTGCATCCGGAAGTGATCATGGAAAAATGTGATATTCTCGGCAATACATTCTGTCTGAAAAATCAAGTGAACTATGAAGCCTTTAATGTCGTGATTATTCCCGGAGGTAAGGTGATCAGCGCCGATGTCCTGCTTAAAATCAAGCAATTTTATGATCAGGGCGGCAAAGTTATCTTTACCAAGTGCCTGCCTGTCAAATCCAGTGAGCCCGGACGTGATCCAGAAGTGATTGAGGCCGTTAACACCATGCTGGGCAAATACTTTTACGGCCCGCTCTATACTGCCAGTTCAAACTTTGAAACAGGGGATATCAACTGCATGTATGAACCGTCAAGTGCAGGTGATGATTATGAAGGCAGCTGCTGGATGTCAAAACAAGGAGATGCTGTCGGTGCCTGGCTGGAAATTGATTTTCAAGAGCCGTTGATATTCGATCAGATCAGCATCAAAGAAGGGCGAAAATCCATTACCAGCTTTATGATTCAATATTATATAAATGGGTGTTGGCATAACTGCCATGGCGGTACCGAGATTGGCGAATCAGGTCTCAGTCTTGTATTTCCTGCCGTTCTGGCCAGCAATTGAATGCTATTACCAAAAGCAAAAGTTAGAAAGGGAATGATGAGCAGAAAACTGAAATGAATTTTTACTGGAATACCGTAAA
>SLHU01000341.1 GCA_007135995.1 Clostridiales bacterium
CCCTATCAAATCTAAATCGCATAACATTCCACCTTATTAACGATCAGCAACATTAACTACTAGCAGCTGCTGTCAACAACACAAACACCGCACCATGCGGTCAGCATATTCTCCCCCATTATACACAGACAAGAAGAAAAAGAAAAGGAGCTGCCTTCGGGGCAGCTCCAGAAGAGACAGACCTGTATGCGCTGCATCACATTAAGCATCTGCAGCGCTTCGTACCTTGCCAGTCATATTAGCTAACCTCATCAACTGACACGAAATCACGAAACCACATACCAGCAGTGCTTAAACGGCCGACACAGACATACATATCAGATTTAAGCCGTTTATTTGATGTCAATTTTCTTTTGCGTTTTCTTCTCAGGTTCCTTTTTAGGCAATTTCAGCGTCAGTATTCCGTCTTCCATTTGAGCATCAATTTTTTCCGAGTCCACGTTGGCCAGATTAAAACTTCTGGTCATCGAACCGCTGCGCCGTTCACGCCGCAAATAGGTTTTGTTATCTTCTTCATTTTGTTCGTCATACTGCACTTCGATCGTCAGCATCTCATCATCAATCGATAAGTTGACCTGATCTTTTTTGATGCCCGGTAGTTCTGCTTCCATGATATAAGACGCATCTTCCTCGCGAATGTCAACCTTCATCAGGCCGCTTCGGTTATAAAACGACGGGAACACTGAATCATTAAAGAAATTTTCGAAAACGCTGTCGATGTCAAAAAGGCTCGGCTCTCTGTTTTGCATCTGATTGCGTTTCTTGTCAAACGGAACAAGACCAAACATAACAACACCTCCATTTCTTTGACTTTGTTTGACTTTGATTACAGTTACATTATAGTATGACCATCAACAGAATCAACAAATAATATTTTAAGTATTTATTTATATTTTATTAAATTATGTGAAATCATTTTGACATCTGTTTCTCCATAATATAGTCATCCATGACGTATCCGGCACCAATTTCCTGAAGGCATTTTCCCTTAATCACAAACCCCATTTTCAGATATGCCTGAATAGACTGATGATTATTTACGTTAACCGTCAGCCAGATCAGATTGAGGTTTTGCTTTGCGCTTATACGGTTTACATGACCGAGCATATATCTGGCTAGTCCCCGGCCACGAAAAGACGCAAGCAGGTAAAATTTGCTGATAAACATCTTTTTCAGAACAGGATCCGGTCGACAGGCCAGATAGCCTGCCGGTGCACCGCCTGAGAAAACCTGCACGTAAACGGTGTTTTCATCAGTAAATGCTTTCCAGATAGAAACTGCTGATTGAAATTGTCCGAGCATGTAATCTACCTGGTCAGCTCCGATAATCGGTGTATAGTGCTCGTACCAGATCAGACGAGCCATTCTGGACAGGTCAACCGCATCCTGCCATGTTTCAGCTGTACGAAACTGAACTGGTTCAATCGTTTTTTTGCCAGCCTGATGAGAACCCATATGATTTATCTGCTCTTTATTTTCCTGCATCATAAGTCACCGCGCGAAAAACGCCTGCATTATCAGACATTTCCAAGCTCTACAAAAGTCAGATACTTCCGGGCTAAATCCGCCAGATGCTTCATGTGCGATAAACTCGGCGGATCAGGATCGGCGCGTTTATATGCCGGGAAATAACGCGTCAGATGCAGCGGTATTTCTGGACTCAAAGATGCCAGCCAGACTGCTAACGCCTCAATTTGACTTTCCTGATCATTAAGACCGGGCATAATCAGTGTTGTCACCTCAACATGGCACTGACTTTTACTGGCAGCTTCAATTGACTGTATCACGGGCTTCAAGCTGCCAAAACAGATATCCTTGTAAAAAGTCTGACTATACGCTTTCAGATCAATATTCATCGCATCAACATACGGCAGCAGATCAAGAAAAGGAGTGCTGTTCAGATAGCCATTTGTGATCAGCACCGTCTTAAGACCCTTCTTTCTGATCATCTGCGCACAGTCCATGACATATTCGATATTGATCAATGGCTCATTATATGTGAAGGCAAGTCCAATATTGCCTGCATGCTCATAATCTGCTGCCTGACGAACGAGCTGTTCCGGCTCCACTAGTGATGTAGCAACTTCACGTTGTGCTATGGTCCAGTTCTGGCAGAAATCACAGGATAAACTGCACCCGTATGAGCCGACAGACAAAATACTTGAACCCGGATAATAATGCTTTAAAGGTTTTTTTTCGATTGGATCAATTGACATAGAGCTGATTTCTCCGTATGCATTGGCAATCAGCTGACCGTCAATATTCTTTCTGACAAGGCATCGGCCCGTTCTGCCCGGGCGGATGTGACATGCATGCGGGCACAACAGGCAGCGAACGTTTCGGGCTTCTGCTTTTTCCCAGTATCTGGCGATCATTTTATCTGACATGCACACATCCTCATCTTTCTCAACTTGTGCGATATCATCTGAACTCCCCATCACGAAAGCAGGAGGTTTCCAAAGCACTGTAAGGATCATATGCCTGACAGCTGTTACATGATGTCCGAGACCCCGGGCTGTACAACTCATCAGCAGCAGTTCCCTGGTCAATGATAACGCAAGACCTTGAATTTTTGCATTTTAAAGCTGCCATCAGGGTCAATACCCGCTTTCTGACAGGCAATTCTAACTTGTTCATCTGCTGTATTAATCCCCTCAAGATCGGGAAGCAGCAAGCCGGATGTCTGATTGTTGCTGACAATAACACCATATACAGCAGGATTCAGTTCCTTAGTGCTGGCAACAGGTTTTGGCGGCTGCAGCAAATCGACACTAATTGTCAAATCGTCCATTTCAGCTGAATTTACAGGGTCGAATCGCGGATCACGCATGGCTGCGCTCACAGCATTCTGAATGATTTCTTCTGCTACCGATCCGGTTGTTGGTGTAGTCGTGCCAATACAGCCTCTTAACTGACCCCATTTTTTCAATGAAACAAAAACACCTGCTTTTGAGGTGAACAGCTCCTCGTGATCTTGTTTCAGCTGTTTTAGCTCTGAAACGTGAATCGTTTTGCCCGTTTCAAGTTTATGTTTGATCGATAACCAGGCGATCTTAACGGGGCCTGAAGCCTCTTCTAACC
>SLHU01000209.1 GCA_007135995.1 Clostridiales bacterium
ATCGCTTTTTTCTTGTTGCCGCTGAGCATCAGAATCATCTTTTTCGCGGCCTTGAGTGTGGGCAGACAGACGGTAATCCCTTGGGAGACTGCCTGCTGCCGATCAAAATATTTATTGCTGACTTTCAGGGTTGTGTTATCAAGAGGCACAGGCGAGCAGCCTTTCTCAGTCAGCGACTGCGCGCCGGGCTCATTGAACCCGACATGGCCGTTAAGACCCACGCCCAGTAACGTTAGGCCAATGCCACCGTGCCGGTCAATCCATTCTGACACGTTCTTACATGCATCTTCTGGATTAACCAGTCCGTCAAAAACGCGGATATGTGCTTCGGGGATATTCGCCGGTCCATAAAAATTATCGAACATAACTTGTTTGCAGGATCCCTTGTCGTTCATCCCCAGGCCAACCCATTCATCAAGGCCGACATAATAAACAGAAGACAGATCCACTGCCCCCATGTCCTGAAGCTTTACCAGTTTGGCATAGGCAGAAAGCGGGGTATCACCTGCGGCCAGACAGAGCAGTGAGCCGGGGTTTTTGTTGATCCAATCTGCTATTTTGGCGGCGACAGTCTCTGATAACTGTTCATAATCGGTGCAGATGATCTGATTCATCCTATACCTCTTTCATCATACATGATAAGCCCAGTCAGGTCTGTCTGAACCGGGCAGCCTATACCTTTGCGGCGAAAACTGCGCCCATAATTCCATATTGCGTTTAAGATTCCAAGTAATAATAATCTTACCAGTACATTTCCGGTAGCACGTCCGACTGCAGCCTGCACAGATCATTGATCAGCGCGACGGCGTTATTGTAGGTTGAAACGGCCGGATCAAGCAGCAGAGCCTGAAGCAGCTTGTTTCGTGACTTTTCCTGGTATGCCTGAATCAGCAGCTCATGAATCGCTCCCTGCTGATTGATCATCGCTGTGATCGCCGTCGGCAGCGGTCCGGTCTGAACTGGATGAATGCCTTTTCCATCAACCGTCGCCGGTGTCTCTACGGCCATACCGGGCAAGATACCAGGCGCCTGCCCCTGATTAGGCAGATTAACCGCGCCTATAGTAACTGGCTGACGAAAGTAAATCGCCTCAGCAATGGTTATTCCGTATTCGTGAGAAGGACTGAGCGTCTGACCCACCTCAAACGAGGCTTTGAAACCCGGGTCTCCGGCATCGCCTCGTCTGCTTTCATCAAAAAGCGGCCGGGCAGTTGGATTCTGGGCAAAAGAGTAGACAAATTCCGGTGTGCGGCCGCCCGACCAGGGACGGTCCAGAACCGGATCATGAAAGTACTGGATCAGGGCGCTGGCCAGATAATCGTCACTCCAGGCGATGTACTCCCCTATATGATTCGCACCGGGATAAGCCCACAGACCATAGGTCCTGAACATGATGCGGGTCAGTGCGTACTCATCCCAGTCAGCCAGCCAGTCCGCTTCCTGTTCTTTCTTACGCAAAAGCGGATATAAATTTTCCCCCGTCTTCCGGTGCCTGATCTTCGTAAACCAGCCAAAATGGTTCAGCCCGCAGACTTCTGTATCCAGATCTTCCCGTGCGATCTGAAGGAATTTAGACAGTTGGTCCAGACCCATCTGCTCGCCATGACAAAGGCCGACCACTTTCGTTTTTGTTAACTTGCTGATCGCCTCAATCAGCTTGGCTTCCGGATTCGTGTAATTGAGCAGCCAGGCACCGGGGCATCCTTTTTCCATCGCCCGGGAAATCTCCAGCATCGGCCCGACATTACGCAGGAAATGAAACATGCCGCCCGGCCCGCCGTTTTCACCATATACCTGGCGAAAGCCGTAGCGCCTTGGCAGATGAAAATCCTGCGACCAGTAGTGATAACGGTCCTTTTCAATCGCGGTCACAACAAAATCGGCTCCGTCTACCGCTTCCTCAAGGCTGGTCGTCGCAATAACACGGACTGGACGCCCGGTTTTTGCAGCAGCCTCATTGGCATATGCGGCGCTGACTTCAAGCGCTTCCCTGGCGATATCCATCAGCACCAGATCTATCTCCACCCGGGCAAATGAATCATTAAGCAGGATGTCAGCGACCGTAGCCGGGCAGAACGAAACACTGCCAGCGCCGATGATTGCGATCTTCACCTTATTCATTTTACAGTTCCTCCATCGACTCGATGTATTGAATCAGTTCATCAAGACTGGCACTTTTCCCTTTTTCTACATAAAAGCCAGATGTCATGGCTGCCAGGGCCAGACAAATCTGAGGCTCCATCTCATACAAATAACCCAGACAAAGACCAGCATTAAAATGGTCGCCGGCGCCTGTCTGCAAAACAGGTTTGCCATTCATCAGCGTTTGAAACTGATACGTTTTCTGCTCGTCAGCCAAAATACTGCGAATACGATTATGGAAAACCACCCAGTGAAAACTGAGTTTCTTTCGCAGTTCCCAAGCTTTCTTTTCATCAGATTGAGTGTCATCAATTCCCATAACATCACAAACGATATGACTCTCGTTTTCGTTAAGTCCTAATATTAGTTTATTCGTTTTCGCGAATTGAGTCAGTATCGTTAGTATGTCAAATATATCCTTCCTGCTGCGTCTGGAACAATCTGACAGATCAATCAGAATTGGTTTTTCCACCGACAATTCAGGCAGAACGTCTGTCTGCAGTCCACGAAAAATATCCGTTGCTCCGGGTACCTCACTCCAATTAAGTAAACAAAGCATATCCGCCTTTTGAATCGTCATCGTTAAAGTGTTCAGTTGAACGGTCTCTTTTATCCGCATCCAGTTCTGATGATTAACATCCTGATTGAGTGCCATCATAATTTTTCCGTTATCAAATTCCAGTGCCAGGCTGAGACCCGGATCACCTGTGCTGAACAAATGGCCAAACTGCTGCAAAGGCCTGAATATTTCATCAATTTCTTTTGTACCAAAAGGAGCAAGACAATCACATTTCACACCCAGTGTGCCAAGCGCACTGGCGACATTAGGTGTATTTCCGCCTATTTTTCGGCTTTGCAAGTCAAGTTCCACCGAACTGTTCATGCCCGATTTTTTGACTATATACTCACCAAAATCTATTGATTTCTCGAAAT
>SLHU01000313.1 GCA_007135995.1 Clostridiales bacterium
TCAACGCAGGTGCAGTTCCTGTAATCGCGGAAATTGACACCTCTCTTGGCCTTAGCCCGGAGGATGTCAGAAAGAAAATAACACCTTACACAAAAGCGATTATTCCGGTCCATATGCAGGGGGTCCCCTGTAAAATGGATGCGCTTCGGGCCATCGCTGCTGAACATAATCTGGTGGTTATTGAAGATGCCTGTCAGGCAGTCGGTTCGCGTTACAAAGGATTTTATACCGGTGCTCAGTCACATGCAGCTGCCTGGAGTCTGAACTACTTTAAAGTTTTGACTTGTGGTGAAGGTGGTGTTTTCTTTTGTAATGACGAGACTGCTTTTTTGAAAGCGGTTTATCAGTCAGACGCCGGGACGCCCATGTGGGATAGTGACTTGAAGGGTGATCAGCATGTACCGCCCTTTTCCAAAGGCGGGTATCGCAGCAGCGAGATTAACGCTGTAATCGGCAGGGTGCAGCTGGGGAAGATGGACAGAATTCTAGACCATTGCCGTAAACTGAAACGATTGCTGCTTGAAAACCTGAAACAGCCCGTTCATTATACCCATCAGCATATCGATGATCCTGATGGTGAATGCGGAATCTCGTTTGCGATGATAGCAAAAAACAGCGGCATAGCTGAAAAAATGAGCGAGTTGCTGGCGCAGGAAGGCTTGGAAATAGGATCGGCTTATAACCAGGGTTTTCCGGATCGGCATATTTACTCATACTGGGATTCTATCCTTAATAAACGCGGAACCAATCATCTCAACTACCCGTGGGGTGATCCGAATTACAAAGGAGACGTTGCCTACAGTAAGGATATGTGTCCGCAAACGCTGGATATCCTCAGTCGCTGCCTGCGCCTGCCCATCCACATGAACATGAATGAACAGAATATAATTGAAATAGCCGCCGCCATTAATAAAGCGGATCAGCTGGTCTGATTCCGGCACAGTATGGTTAGGGCAATAGCAGTCTGGACGGGCCAGGTTGATTTTTAAGTTGGTGCAGCCGGTGTTTTACTAACCTTTCTGTAGCTCCAGGTGGCAAGGCCTGTCAACAGCAAGATGATAACGATGGCCGTCAGCGGCGGTGAAAGCGCGTCTGCCCGCTCCCAGATAAAGCCGGCCAGAGGCGGTACAACTGCGGTTCCCAGCGAATAAAACGAAAAAAAGATACCGGTGATGATGCCTTTTTTCTCCAGTGATATCCCCTGCATGACTAAAACCAGAATGGTGGGAAACACAATACCATAGCCAACTCCGTAAAGCACAACCGCTGTGGCGAAGAAAAACCGATGGATAACAAGGTCGATGATCAGTAAGGCTGCGATAATTGCGCCTATACCGCCGATTGTTAAATAGAAAGGTTTATAACGGGTCCATCCGGATACAGCTCGCCATGCCTGAAGCAAGATCACCATCATGGCGAACATTCCGAAAAGCATCCCGATTCCCCCCTGATTAAAGCCGCGCTGCTCAGCCAGCAGAGGTAAAAAGGCAGCTAATGTCCCCGTTCCGCCCATGAGCGCAAAGGAGAAGAGACAGGCGGTAAGAGAAACAGGCGGCAATTTGAAGTACATGGATTTTTTCGCTTGCCTGGGTTTATGTGCGCTGACTTTTTCTTTTGTGAAGATAAATGAGAAAATCGTCGCGAGTGTCATGAGTATCGCGATACAAAGATAGGCTGTCTTAAAGCTATAAAGACTAGATATAATACCGGCAAAAGGGGGTCCTGTTAAGGCCGCCAGACCAATTGAAATACCAAAGAAAGCTACATTTCGATTATGTTGAGGTTTAAAAGCGCTGGCCGATTCAGGCGATAACGCTGTCAGCGTTGAGGGAATCAGAATGCCGCCCGCCAGACCATTCATCGCCCTGACGATCAAAAGACTGATGGTGGAATCGACTAACTGATAGGCAAACAAGACTGCTGTGACGAGCACCAGCCCGCAAAGAAGTGGTTTCCGCCAACCAAAGCGGTCTATGGCCATGCCGCCGGCGGCGTTGCCGACGATGTTAAACACAGAATAGATACCAACTATCGCTCCAATCCAAAATGATGTGGCGCCTGCAGACGCCGCAAATAAAGCCAGTATTGGCAACTGGGCGTGTATATCAAAAAAAGATGCATAGACAGTCAGATAAATGGGGAATGAAGAAATGTTAATTTTTCGTTTCATACCTTCTGCCTCCACGCTTCATGTTTAAACTGCCGGGTTGTCAGTTGTTCAGCTTGATACCATAAGCTTCGCTGTTGACCGACGCTTCTTTTAGTGAAGCGGCTGATTATTTTGTTAAGTGACTCGTCATGGTGTGTTTCATCATTGATTGTCTGACTGCACGCAAACAGTCTACTCATAATGGATAGCAGTCAGAACCGGTGTTTTTGCAGCCTTTATTGCGGGGAAAAGCGCCGCGATCTGCGATATAACCAGCGCGACAATCAGCCCCAGCCAAATTGCGCGTACCGGCATAATGAAATCGAGACTGTACCCGGACATGGCGCCCATTGCCTCCAGAAAAATACGTGTCAAGGCCAGTCCAAAACCTATGCCGAGGATCGCGCCGATGACACCAAGCAGAGCCGCCTCAGCCAGGATCATTTTAATCGTCTGCAAACGGGTCATGCCCATAGCCCGCAGCAAACCAATTTCTCTGGTTCGTTCAAGCACACTCATGGAGAGTGTGTTCAGTACGCCCAGTGCAGCGACCATCACAGCGATGATGCCCAGGACATCGAACATAACAAAGGCCTGGCGCATGAGATTGTCAGCCCGCTCACGAACAGAACGGTTTGATTCAATGACCAGCTGATAATCATCTTCAAAGCGGCTGTATATCTCATCAATCGTCAGGGTTGTATCACTGTCCTCAGTGATTCTGACCAGAAATGTGTTGACATCCGCTATCTCAAAAGACGTAGAAAGGTCGTCCAGACTGCCGGTTACGACCATGCCCTGGTTATAGAAATCAAGCACAACCGCTGCAATCTGAAAGTACTGTTCGTCCTGCCTGGTTCTGATCTTCAGCTGATCTCCGGGATGAAGGTTATATTTTTCAGAAAGCACGCTGGATACAAAGATTGTATTTCCTTTTTTCAGGTCTTCTATCGCCTGGTCGGATGAAATATCCGGATCGCTGAAAATAAAACGCGTTACATTTGTGTAAGATGCTGCGTCAACGCCCATGAAGCTGATGGTTTCCTCTTCGAGCTCATTTAGCCATATTACATCAATATAGCGAACAGGCGCGGCAGTTTCTACCGATGATAAACCTTCCAGATCGTCTTGGAAATTCCTTGTAATGGGGACAACTGCACTTACAAAAATATCGCCGCCGGTGTAGGCATCCATCCAAGCGAATAAATCAGCCGAAAATGAACCTGTCATGCCTTGTGTTACGACAATCATTGAGACGCCGACCAGAAGCGCGGTGCAGGTTAAGGTTGTGCGTTTGCGGGCCCGGTCCAGATTACGGATGCCAACTGTTCCCAGATTGCCAAAAACAAGCCGTACCGCAACTTTGCTTATGCGCTGCCAGGCTCTTAATGTAACCGGGATCACCAGCATGGCACCCAGGAAAAGTGCGAAAACTGTCAGGCTGCCCAGCCTGAACTGAACATCGTAGGGAAAAGGATTGATGTACAAGACCGCAGCTGAAAGCAGCAGGAGAACGATGCCTATGCTCCATCCATATCTGATCAGCCAGCCTTCATCTTGATGGCTTCGCAGCCGCAATGCCTCCAGGGGCGAAATGCGTCCGGCCTGCCTGGCCGGCATAAATGACGCGATTAGTGTGACAACAATGCCGATCGCTATGCTGCCAATCAAAATGCCGACAGGGATGCTGCCGGTATAAAGGTCATATCCCATCAGTTCGGACATAAGACTTGTCAACCCGACAGAAAGCAGCAAGCCGGCGCCTGCTCCGGTCAGCGCGCCCGATATGCCAAGCAGCAGGCCTTCAAAAACAACCTGCGCCGACACCTGGCCGCTTGTCATGCCAACGGATCTTAGCAATCCCAGTTCTCTGGTTCGTTCAATAATCGTCATCGAAAAAGCGTTATAGATCAGAAAGGCTCCTATAAACAGTGCAATACCAGCCATAAAATTAAGGCCGATCTGGTATCCGCTCAGCATCTGGGTCATGCGGTCGCCTTGGCCGGCCGGAGAAAGGACTGTGACTTCATTTCCAAGTCTGGTGCCAAGCGCCTGACGCACTTCTGCCAGAAAATCAGGGTTGCTGTCCTGAACCTGTACAACAACATCTATCTGATCAATCTGCCCTTCCCGCATGGATAAACGCTGTGCCGCGCGAAGTTCAATGACACCAAATTTCCCCACATTCGTTAAGCCGGCACCTTCTTTTGCCAGGAGACCCACCAGCACCAGTTCCGCCACACCCTGGCTTGTGACAACACTGAAGGATTGTCCTAACGCCAGTTCATGCTCATAGGCATACGCTTCAGCCAGTACAACTTCAGTTGCTTCCGATGATGCCTGCAAAAAGCGGCCTTGTGATATTTTGTAATCACGAATATCGGCATCGAGATCAGGCTGAATGCCATGTAATATGAATCCGCCCGCGTCTGTGCCGAAAAAACTAAGATCCACTTCTTCGGTCATTTCTCCGGGGAGGGCTGCCGGCAGCTTCAGAACCGGGACGGCTTGGCTTACACCCGGTGTGTCAGAAACATCAGCCAGAATATCTTCACTGAACCCGCCGATATTGGCAGCACTGTGAATTTCGAGATTGACGCGGCCGGCGGTGCCTTCAAAAAGTGTTGTGATTGAGTGATAGGCGTTCTGATTTGTGTAATTAATCGCAAAAATAGCGGCGACTCCCAGCATGATGCCGAAAAAAGTCAGCAGACTGCGAAGCCGGCGTGTTGACAATGAGCGTATTGTAATCAAGCGAGTCAGCTTCATCTTATCGTTCCAGCCTTTCCTGAGTTGCCATAATACCGTGAAGTCTGTCCGGCTGCTTATCATCTGCTGAGAAAGATATTTCATCTGCAATCAGGCCATCTTTCAAAAAGACAACACGATCTGTATAGGCCGCAGCTTTTGGATCATGTGTCACCATGATGATGGCCTGATTAAATTGCCTGGCTGAGCGCTGGAGCAAAAGCATCATATCGGTTCCGGATCTGGAATCAAGATTGCCAGTCGGCTCATCTGCCAGTAAAACAGCAGGCTGGGTAATCAGGGCCCTGGCAAGCGCGACTCGCTGCTGTTCGCCTCCCGACAGCTGATCTGGTTTGTGGTGACGGCGGTTCTCCATCCCGAGTTTTTTCAAAATATCGTTAAGTGCTTCCTGGTAGTTTTTCAGATTTTTGCCGTCAATGATTAACGGCAGAAGAATGTTTTCCTCCGCTGATAAGGTTGGCAGTAAATTAAAAAACTGAAAAACGAAACCAACATTTCTGCGCCTCACGAGGGTCGCCTGATGGTCGGATAAGGTGGAAATGTTACGGTCAGCCAGATGAATATCACCGGAGGTCGGCTGATCAAGGCCGCCTAAAAGATGCAGCAAGGTAGATTTGCCGCTGCCTGAAGGCCCCATGATGCCAACAAATTCACCTTGACTGACTGACAGGCTCACGCCTTTCAGTGCTTTGACAATATGTTGACCCAGCACATATTGTTTATGCAGGTCTTGCGTGTATAAAACTGCCATAATGATCTCCTTTGAAAAAAGCAAAAGCTGTACTGATCAAAGATGCGTCCAATCATAT
The DNA here is from genome assembly GCA_007135995.1 of Clostridiales bacterium. Classification (GTDB taxonomy): domain Bacteria; phylum Bacillota; class Clostridia; order Saccharofermentanales; family UBA5734; genus SLHU01. The sequence continues at coordinate 5,728 of SLHU01000313.1, forward strand.
TATTTTTCTTTAATGTCAGGTTTCTTTCCGGCAAGCTGTTGTCCTGGCTGGCCTGTTGCAGCTGAATACTTCATCTGGTTCATGACATGTGTCATTTCAAGCTGATGTCCTTCTTTCTTCAGCTGGCTGATTTTTTTCGCTTCCGGTAACTGGCCGGCTACATACATCAGGGTGATGAGCACAGCAAAAGCTGTCTCCGGGCTAAGAAGGCCATTTCGCCAGGCGAACCAGGGTATCGTCAAGGCAACGCCGCCAAGGAAAGCGAAAACTGGCAAAAATTTACCAATGATCATACCACCTGCATGTGTCAGCAGCAGGCCGACCGGGCTAATGGCCAGCAGCATGCCCAGAATGCAGGAATTACCGCCTCCTCCGCTGAACTTATACCAGACCGGCCAGAGATGCCCCGCGAGAACTGATACAGCGCAAGCAAGGTGATAGGATTCATCAGGGAAAACTAATAGCAGTACAAGCGCAGGCAAAAAAGCTTTGGCAGCATCAATGAGTGTCGCCAGCATCCCCCAGCGTGGTCCAAAGGCCAGCATAACATTGGTTGCGCCAACCGAGTGGGAGATCAGTTCGGCCTGTCCGTCGGTTGTAGGTGTCCTGATGCGAACCGGTTCCTCGCCAGGTGTGCGGACAGAAAAAATAATTCTTGCGAATGAAACGGAACCAATCAGATAGCCGGCCATAATTGCCAGCAGATAGAATATCATTTTTTCCACGGCATTTTCCTCCTCAATCAGCTTGCAGGTATACTTTCTGTATATAATTCCCCAGTATAGCCATTAACCGTTACTATCGTACCGTTTGGAATACGGCAGGCACCGGATACAGAAACAACAGCTGGTATCTGGTACTCCCTGGCAACGATCGAGCTGTGTGACAAGATACCGCCTGCTTCTGCGACAACCGCTCCCGCACGGGCAAACAGAGGTGTCCAGCCAACATCAGAAAACGGTATAATCAGCACATCTCCCGTGTCCAGCGTCTCAAAATCTGACAATCCTCGTAAAACTTTCGCTGGTCCTGTATAAGTTCCGAGGGATGTGGGAATACCACTGAATTTACCTGGTTGCTCATGGATCAGGGGCGGCTCCTGAGTGCCGAATATCATCTCAGGAACGGTGACATCCTGATACTGTTCATAATCCAGACGGCGCTGCCGGATCAGATCTTTACAAGATGCGTTTGCTGTGTGATCAACAAGCGCAGTTAGTTCATGCCAGTACAGAAAGAAGATATCCTCATCCTGATCAATCATTTCTTTTTCAGCAAGATAAGCGCCAAGACGCATGAAGCAGGTTCTGAGCTGTCCGTACCCGAATGTATAAAGAGATGAGATCGATTCCCGGTGAACAGCAAACCTGCAGGTGCGTTTGTATATCATCAGAATGAGACCGCGACGATGCCAGGGCAGCTTGATGTCATGGAAAGGCGGCATGTGGTCATTGTCTGTCCGGCTTTTCAAAGGCTGGGCGATCATCTGATAGATCAGCTCAGGTGTTTCGCGCCAGGGTTTACTCGAACAGTCATTTCCGCTGTCACTAAAATGACCAAATTGCTCAATAAATTGATTTACATCGTCAGATAACTGATCCATTATCTCAGGCGATAAAATCTGACCTGTTTCGTAGTATTTCATGTGCAGTTGCTCTATTTTGAAGTGCGGGCTGTATTTTTCTGTCGCGGCCGCGACACCGGCGAGTTGCAGGCTGCGCGTATCATGACCATGTTTTTTCAGCATATTTGTCAGCAGACGATGATACATCATCGCCTGCATAGGAATTAATATATTAAAGTAGGCGACAGTTCTGGTTTCGTTGAGGATACTCTGGACAAGCTCAAGCCATCTGGCCGGGGTATCACAGGCATTCATACTGCGGATCAGGCTGTTGTATGCCGATTCTTTTGTACGCACCATCTTTTTGTAATGATGTTCAGATCTCAAAAAATTGCCGGTAAACTGAAGAAGGCGGGGAAGACACGGCAGAATACCAGATCCAGGACGCATGTGAGGCTTTTCAGGTCCGTCCAACTCAAGACCAAACAGCAGTTCAAGCGCTTCATAGGGCATGCCAAGGCGCTCAAAAACATGACCGAAGACGGACATATTAAAATAAGCCCGATAGTAATAATGTCCGGTTAAACGATCTGCCCTGTATGTGTGGTCGCCTGTCAGCCGCGTTAAAATATCGACCCAGATGACATTAATCAGCTTAGTATTAACAGACCAGACCAAAGGCTTAATCAGTCCCGGAAGCATTTCACGTGCGATCCGGTTTGAGTAGATGGGAATATCCAGCTGTGTGATCGGTCTGATCTGCAGGAAATATATAGTCTGGCCGTCGTATGCCCATTCAAGATCAGCCGGGTGCTTGTATTTTCTGGCAATAGAGGCTGTCAGACGGATAATTTCCTTGGCCAGCGCTTCGCTTATGATGCCTTTATCAGGCTTTTGCAGCCAGTTGCCCCATTTGCTGACCCATCGTTCAGGATCTTTTCCCGAAGACGCCTGATCATCACCATTGCCCCGGCCAACCTCTATGATGGTTTCTGTCAGTCCAGTCAGGGGATTTTTGCTGAAAACAACCCCGGAGCATCGTGCCGGAACCATACGTTGTACGATGACTGCCATTCGGGCTGATTGTGCAGCTGTCGGACGATTTTCTTTATAGGCAGTGAATTCAGGTGAATGCATGGATTGCCAGACACGCTGGATGCTTCTGACAATTGAGTCCAGACCTCTGACATTTAGGAAGCTGCTAAACAGACCTGCACATGAGCATTGACTGCTGTCCTCTACGGTACAGGAAGACCTGACAGCATAGGCTTGTCCCGGGTCAATGACTGAGGACAGCTCATCGCGCAGCTTGTTAATGACTGCAGGGCCCTGCACTTGAAAATCTGCCTGCGCCTGCCAGGATATAATCCAGCCGGAAGGCACCGGGAAATGATTTTTCAGCAAGAAACGAAGATTTCTTGCTTTGCTTCCGCCATACCGGCAGACAGATTTGCTGTCGAGGGAATATAAGTAACGCCTGCTCATAGAAGCCTCCCTGCCTGTTAAGGCACTATTTCATTGGCCATGATGAAAACCGGGCAGCCATCAACTTTTAAAATACAGCTGTAATCGTGTTCCCTGAAAGGACCTCGCACAGACGTCAGGCCAGCCAGAACAGGACCTTTTGTCATGCCTACACGGTCGCCGTATGTGTAAGACGGATCACTGGCAGGATCAGTCAGAAAAGGCGCAATAATAAACAGGAAGTCCATTTCCTCTCCCTCGATAATTCGTCTGCTGTCCTTACTCTTTTGGCTGATGACATAATGCAGATCATATATCCAGAATTTTTCAATCACCACCTGCTGAGAAGCATCAAGAATGTTCACGAGCCCAAGCGTTTCATCTTCGGCTGTGATACGAATGTAATAAGGGCGGTCAATCATTGGTTCTGCGCTGAGGTCGATCGTGACCGGTCTCGTGCTGAGGCAGTTTGATAAATCAACCGGCAAGGTCACCAGCCAGCGTGATTCCTGCTGGGGCATTTCATCCAGCGCTTTTTGCAGAAGATGGTTGACAAGTGAGGCCTTTAAGGCGACGCCGCCTGTCTGATTATCTTCAATAAATACCTCATGTTTGTACTCGCCGGCAATTTCTCCAGATGCCAGACCATATGGATTGTCCGGCAAAGCTATATAAACGACTCTTTCAAGCCCCTTGATGTGCTTAATTGTTTTTTGAGTCCCATCAAGATCAGGTGCTGCTTCTTGCTTGATTTCAACTGCTGCAGAAGGTTCAGCAAAATGATTGTTGTTTTGAGTTGTTTCAGAAGGTTCAGAAGAAGATGTAGTCGGCACGGGTGTTTCAGTTGCAGGATCAGATGGTTGTAAATTCGGTTCAGTCGGATCAGCTGTCTCGCTTTCCGGTGTGAAGGTAAAAGGAAACACAAACTGACCGCACCCGGCTGTCAGGCATATGATGAGTATCAGGCTGACTCCCAAAGAAGATCGTTGATGCTTCATTGACGTGTACCTTTCGCGAGACGCGCGGGCGATCAGTGGCCAAATGTCTGCTCTGTTATGCGGGTGACACCTTCAATACCTGTAACCAGGAGCGCATAAAGCCAAAGCCCATAGTAAATTAACTGCATTTTATCCGCTGGTTTGCGTATAATATGAAACAATAACGCCGCAAAACCAGCCAGACATAAAGCTCCGGCGATTGTATAAGTCAGATAAAAAAACGATGCGTCGAATCGTTCTGCCAAGAATAGCTGGGGCAGCAGGATCGCATGTCCCCACCAGTTGAGCAAAAAGGAAGCCGTGAACACTTGAAATCCCCATGATAATTGCTTTTTTGACCAAAGCATCGCTGTAATGGCCGATATAAAAATCAGCAAAACAATGCCCTCTTCAGCTTCTATTACTGCAAATCCAAACTGATGAGAAATTTCACCAATCACCATCCAGGTCGTCATGCCAGCGATTATCCCCGTCCAGGTTGAAAAGACAGATTTATTATTTATCAGAGACAGCCAGATCAGTGAGAAAGAGAAAAAGGACAAGATAATACCTGTGATACCTCGGGGCCAGCTGGCTCCCGGCCCAAAAGACACAAAGAGAAGGATTGCCAGTACCAGGATGGTGATGAGCAAAACCATAGTGCCGAGTGAATAATACAAACGTTTACGGACCGACAGCTCAAGAACCTGCGACATAATCCTTTACCTCATTGCCTGCAAATGCATATTGGAAAAACAAGGTGCTGAACTCAATCAGACTAAAAACTACAGCAGCTGATTTTCATTGTTTGCCAGGGCCAATGGATATGCGGTTGCAGAACATATCTGATACCTATCACCTGAAATATGTTTATATATCAAAGTTAATGATAAGCCGGTCGGCATGGGATGAGCCGGAGCAGATGGACACAAGCGATGCCTGTTAAGCGTGAAGCATTTAATGGTTCCAATAATGGCATTATAACATAATCATTTTTGTATAAGAATATATAGATTGAATTTGTATATGAATAAATAGATTGAATCAATTTTAAAGCCATATTTTTCATATGTTTGTTTTTTATCGAGGTTTTTTGTGCCGCATCATTTAACTAAGGGCTGCATCGTTTAACTAACGGCTGCATCGTTTAACCAAATTTCTGAAAGTGATGTAAAACAAGCAAATGAATGAATGTTAAAAGGACTTCTAGTTTAGTATAGTTATAGTCAGATAAATCAGGCTTTATTTATAACAACCGCCGCTAAAAAAGAACAGGGGGGTCAATATGGAATTTTTTGACTGTAATGTCAGTTATGGAATAGAAACAGCGCATTTGCCTTTGCAGCCAGTTCATACTGCCGCTGAGCTTTGCCGGGAAATGAGAAACGCTGGTGTTGCAAAGGCTGTTGTTTTTAGGGCTGAACAATATGCTGCCTGTCCTTCTTATGGCAATCAGCTGGTCGCAGAAGACGTCAGCGAACACCTTCAGCTCTTTGGGCTCTGGGCCCTGCTCCCTGCACATACAGATGAGATTCCGGCGCCAGATCAGATGATCGCGGCAATGAAGCGACACAAGATTATCGGATTCAGACTTTTTCCTGAAGACCTGAAGTTCATGGCGCGTGTTTTCGTGCTTCGTGATTGGCTGGAACTTGCAGTCATGCATCAGATTCCGATCTTTATCAATATCGCACATGGCTGTAGTTTTAACGAACTGGCAGATCTGCTGGAAGCGTATCCTGAACTGACGGTGGTGCTGACCGATCCGGATGTCTGGCCAGGCGACCGAATACAAAGGCCGTTTATCAGCCAATTTCCGAATGTCTATCTTGACCTTTCCTACGCCATTACAGACGGCGGTGTTGAGTCTTTTGTCAAAAAATACGGATCAAGCAGGCTCTTGTACGGCAGTGATTTCCCGCGAGGTTATTTCGGGTCTAATATGCTGATGATAAAACAGGCCAATCTATCTGACGCGGATAAGCAAAATATAGCGTCAGATAATCTGAAAAGAATCGTGCGAGGCGTTATCTATGATTAATAACCAATCTGAACTGGCGAAAATATTTTGGCGTCAAGGCTATGCCGCTGATTGCCCGATACTTGATATGCATGCCCATATGGGTCGGTTTAACGGCGGATACATCGTGCATGATACAGCTGA
>SLHU01000168.1 GCA_007135995.1 Clostridiales bacterium
TAAGACTTTTTTCAGAAGATTTAAAGCAAGCTGGCTACCAGCTTATTTATAGCGGCAAATGGCATGTCAGTGCAGAAGAAGGGCCGGAAGACAGAGGGTTCACACAGCTTTATCCCCCTGTCAGCAACCGGCAATATCAAAAAAGAGAAAATCGACCGGATATGAGTGAATGGAACAAATACAAGCATCTTGCTCAGGAATCAAAGGATAAGAGTAAATGTAGTGATGGTCATATTCATCGGCCGGGATATCCGGATTATTCTCATTTTGGCACCAGAGATAATCCCTTTAATGACCAGGATGTAGTGGATGCTGCCTGTACCAAAATAGCTGATCTTGACCATAATCAGCCCTTTTTCATGTATGTCGGCACGCTTGGCCCTCATGATCCCTATTATGTACCGCAGCAATTCTTAGATCTGTATGATCTGGATGATATAAAACTACCGGATAGTTTTGACGACCAGATGCTTGATAAGCCAGCGCTTTACCGCAGAAGCCGCAGGGCTTTTGACCAGTTGACAGAAACTGAACATCGTGAGGCGATCAGACATTATCTTGCTTTTTGCAGTTATGAAGATTATTTGTTTGGCCAGCTGGTGCAACGCCTGGAAGAACAGGCGTTGCTGAGTAATACCATTGTGATCTATGTGTCTGATCATGGTGATTATATGGGCGAGCATGGATTATGGACAAAAGGTCTGCCTTGTTTCGATGAGGCCTATCATGTGTGCTCTATGATTGGATATGGACCCGTGGCAGCTAAGGGAAAGACTGTGGATGATTTTGTATCACTGACAGACTACGCACCGACGATTTTGGAACTGGCAGGTGTAGAGCCGGACAGCAAACTGCCAGGTTTGTCTCTTCGACCGTTTTTAATTGAAGAAGAATCTAAAAAACAGGATGAATGGCGGCGGGAAATATACACACAAAGCAATGGCAATGAACAATACGGCATACAGCGCAGTGTGTTCGATCGTCATTATAAACTGGTTTATAACGGCTTTGATGAAGATGAGTTTTATGACTTAAAAAAAGATCCGGATCAAATGGTGAATTTAGCAAAAAAAGCAGAGTACCGAAGTATTATATATCAGTATTATCAAAAACTTTGGAAATTTGCTTATAACCATGAAGACGTCATTATTAATCCATACATCATGACAGCTCTGGCTGACTATGGACCTGGCATTGCTTTTGAGTGAGCCTTAGCATAATGCTGGTGCCAGGCACGGAACACAGAGCGCTGGTGCCAGGCACGCTACGTTAAAGCTGGTGCCAGGCACGGAACACAGAGCGCTGGTGCCAGGCACGGTATCTAAATCTTTGGTAAGATTATGAGACAACCATTAAAATGCAGCTGCGGTATTAGATTATCAACAGTAAAAATGGTACGGCAAAAAATGAGGTGCGCAATGAAAACTAACGATCAGCCTGAACAGCAACAAAATGATGTTTCAAGAAAGAACAATACAGGCACAAAGGCTTTTCAGTCTGGAACAGATAATAAGAAACCACCAAATGTCCTGATTCTCTTTACAGATGATCAACGTTTTGACACGATTGAAGCGCTTGGATATCAACATATGGTAACGCCGAATTTCAACCGACTGGTTAAGAGAGGCACTACTTTTACACAGGCGCATATTCCTGGAGGGACATCTGGTGCTGTCTGCATGCCAAGCCGGGCGATGCTTTTGACTGGACGGACACTTTTCCATCTGGAGGGGGAGGGTCAGTCTATTCCAAAAGAGCATGTCCAGATTGGACAGGTTTTCAGCCAGGCGGGTTATGACACCTATGCGACCGGCAAGTGGCATAACGGCACAGACGCAGTTAATCGAGGTTTCAAGTCTGGCGATCATCTGTTTTTTGGCGGCATGTGGGACCACTGGAATGTGCCTTGCTGCAATTATGATCCAAGCGGTCGATATGACAACCTGACACCGTTTATCGATAATTTTTTTTACAGCCGCGAACCGAAATACTTCCACTGTGATCAGGTGCATCCTGGTCAGCATTCAAGTGAGCTTCTGGCAGACGCAACAATAGATTTTCTGGATCGTCAGCCTCAAGATCAGCCGTTTTTCGCATATACCGCTTTCATGGCTCCTCACGACCCCCGCAGTATGCCGGAGGAGTTTCTCGAGCTTTATCCGCCGGATGATATTGGACTGCCGGATAATTTTTGTCAGACTCATCCGTTTGATATGGGTGTTGACCAACAGCGTGATGAACTGCTGGCGGCAACGCCTCGCCAGCCAGATGAAGTCAAGCAGCATATCCGGGAGTATTACGCGATGATCAGTCATCTCGACGCACAGATTGGCCGGATTCTTGACAAGCTAGAAGCACAAAACCGGTTGGAACAGACCGTGATCGTCATTGCCGGTGATAATGGCCTGTCAGTTGGCCAGCACGGCCTGATGGGCAAGCAGAATCATTATGAGCACAGTATCCGGGTGCCGCTGATCATAAGCGGGCCTGGTGTTGCGGCTGATAAAAAGGTTGACGACTTTGTCTACCTGCTCGATATTTTCCCGACACTCTGTGATCTGTGCCAGCTTCCTGTACCATCGACCGTGGATGGTATCAGTATGGCGCAGCTGCTAAAACAAGAGAAAAACAACCAACTAGCCGTTTCACGTGACAGTTTGTATTTTGCTTTCACCGACCTGATCCGCTCCGTCAAAAACAGAAAGTATAAACTAATTGAAGCATGTGGTCCTGAGCGGAAAACCTTGTTGTTTAATTTGGATGATGACCCGCAGGAGATGCATAATCTGGCAGATAATGCAGATTATCAGGAGACGGTCAGTACACTCAGGCTGCTATTAATCAGCCATCGGGATGAATGGGATGATCTGTCGCATCCAATGGGGCAGACCTTCTGGCAGCGATATGAAGCGACGACGCCAAAAATGTAGTACAATCGTCCGAAGCATTTATCTGCTGCCTGCAATTGAAAACTCACTTGAAGTGCTATATTCTTAGCGGGAAGGTTTTATTTTAAGCAACGCGTATTTAATTAGTCTAGGTTAACGATAATTAAGAGTATA
>SLHU01000180.1 GCA_007135995.1 Clostridiales bacterium
GGAACAGCTGCTGCGCCAGATTCAGCGGGCCGGGGTTCAGGCAGACCAGACGTCGCGGCAACAGACTGAACGCTCGAAAAACGTGCAGCCGTTACAACCGCGTTCACACCACGCGCAGCCAATACAGCCGTATTCACACCATGAGACACAATATTCAAAGATCAGTGATCTAACATCTGTCTTCAAGCCTAATCCATTGCCGGAAAAACAAGGGCTATCTCAAAAAAAATCATTAAACACAACGTTGAAAACCGCTGCACAAATGCTTCAGAATAATGAGCATGGTCAGTTCAGGCAAAATAACCTGACCCAATCAGGTATAAATACTTTAGAAGCCGCCGATGAATTAAATCCAAGCACAGCTGAGATAGATGATCCAGATCTGGATCTGGCGGCAGAGAATGCGGATGAAGTCTCGCTGCTCGACGTGATGTATGAAAAACTGCTGGCCGCAGATGTTCATCTTCAGGTTGCGAATCATTTTGTTAATCAAGCAGCAGATGCTTCGCGGCATTATGACGCATCATCCAAGGAATTTTTGTCAGACCTGATCACGGATTGTTTCAGTCAGGAGGGACTGGAGCTGAAACTGAAAAAAGGCAAGCAGAAAAAAGTGATGTTTGCTGGTCCGGCCGGTGTTGGCAAGACATCAACGCTGATCAAACTGGCGGCGCAGCTTTGCCGCGATCAGAAACTCGACATTGGTCTTATTTCCACTGATTACCAGCGAGCGGCAGCGCATCTGCAAACAGAGGCTTATGCCAACATTCTGGGCCTTTCTGTCTACTGTCTGAGAAGTCTTTCTGAAGCCCCGGTAGCCAAACAGGAAATGGCAGCTAAAGACCTGATCCTGATTGACACTCCCGGCTGCAATCCGGTCTTCGATGAGCAGGCAACACTGGCACATCAGCTGATGGAGATTTTTACTCCAGACCAGCTTTTTGTCTGCCTGGCTGCCGGTACCAGCTACAGTATGGCCGGCCCGCTGCTGCGTTTTTTTCGAGATCTGGGAGATTTTGATTTATTGATCACAAAAATGGATGAAATTGAAGCATATGGGACATTGCTGAATTTTTCTTATCTGGCCGAAAAACCGATCGCCTGCCTGACAGACAGCCCCTTTGTTTCAGAGCAGCTGCGTTTCCCTGACGTAGACGCGATCATCAACCGACTATTGAGGTGACGTATATGCAGTCAAGTAAAATCTTTCAGATGTTAGACCTGGAAAAAGAACAGGTGGCGCCAGAACAGATATCGCAGGAGATAAGCGGTCGGGAGGCCGGTCAGGCGAAGCTGGAAAGAAACGCGAAAGCGGAGAAACTCTGGCAGGCTTATGAGAAAGACCGCTCGACAGAAAACCGTAATGAACTGCTGTTGCACTATATAGACCTGGTTAAACGGGTCGTGAACCGGCTTTTTGCAAGCAGCAACCCTTATCATGAGTTTGATGATTTGGCCAGCTGTGGTGTGATTGGTCTCATGGACGCGCTGGAACGATTCAATGCCAACCGCGGTGCCCGTTTTGAAACTTATGCGCAGATCCGGATTAAAGGAGAGATTGTTGACTATATGAGGCGACAGGACTGGCTTCCGGTTAGTCAGCGGGTCAGATTGCGGCAGGTACAGGCGGGTTATGACAAATTAGCTCAATGCCTTGGACGGGAACCGGATGACCAGGAAGTGGCTGATTACCTGAATATGGATCTAAAATCATTGCAGCAGATGCTGGGCGAAGCACACCTGGCAAACATCATCTATTTTGATGATCTGCTGGCAGATGGCGGCAGCCGCAATCAGGTGGAAGCCGCCGATACCTGGATTGAACAGGCTCATGAAGATGAGGAGAGGCGGCAGCTTTTAATCTGCGAGCTCAAACACCTGAGTGAACGTGAGCAGATGATTCTCAGTTTGTATTATATGGACGAACTGACGCTTAAGGAAATTGGTATTGTCCTGGGACTGACAGAATCCCGTATCTCTCAGATTCACTCAAAAGCACTGATGCGGCTCAAGACGCGCTTGCTGAAACAGCTGTAATTAATTGATAAACACGTACTATAAACAAAGGAGCATAATATGAACTGGCAAATCTTTTTTCTGATTACATACGCTTTTATCCTTGGTGTTTTACTCTTGCTGCTGTCGTTTTATTTATACAGCCGCTGGATCCGCCGTCAAGCATCCGCGTCCGTGAAGGCTTCTTCTTTGCCAGGTACAGCGCCAGTGATGAACAGCGAAACACGAAAGATTGACTTTCAGCAGATTGAGCGGCTGGTCAGGCTGCACCAGGACGTAAAAGATGACTTGTCTAATTATGGTGATGTTCTGGTCGCGATGCGAAATGAGCAACTGACGGCCAGAACACATCAGCAAAAGCAAATTGATATCTGTCTGGGCTTTATCGAAAGTGAACAGAAAAAACTGCAGATGGCAGAAGAAGCAAAACAGCAGACTAGTCAAGCAGTCAGTCATGAAACAGATACGCAAAGGCCAGATCCCGCTTCCGATGACAATAAAAGCATTGATCAGCCTCAGCTCGAAACGTGCTGCCTGACCAGTCGTCAACGTCCGGTGAAAACCGCAGAAAAGCATAAATTCCAGCGCCGTCAGATTAAGGGTGAAACGACTCGTGACCAGGTGATGAAGCTGATTCGTTTTGGTATGGAACCGGATCAGATCAGCCAGAAAACCGGCCTCAGCCGCGTTGAGATAGACCTGATGGTCAGTCTGCAGCCGCAGGAAGCTTAACTGGTTTGCCAAATGAAGCGTAAAGCCCCTTGCTTTAGGTATGGCGTGTTCCAGAGAACAATCTGTTAATTTTAAAAAAGAATCAAATATGATTAAAGTTTTATATCAGGGTAACCGTAATGATTAATGTAGACTTATATAAAAGTGAAAACAGGAGGCAGCCATGATCCGAGGACTCTACATTGCTACAACCGGCATGCTAAGCCAGCAGCGACGCATGGACGTTGTGACGAATAACCTGGCAAACGCTGATACAGCTGGATTCAAGGAAGACCAGCTGCTGACCCGGTCTTTTGATGA
>SLHU01000222.1 GCA_007135995.1 Clostridiales bacterium
AAGTCGCTTTGCCTGAATCAAAGCGCAAAGCAGGCGAAGTTCTTTTTGAAGCAGACAAGCTGATCAATCATACACTGGGCGAACTGATTGAAAAAGTTGCCTGCACATTTCCTGATCAGCCTGCTGTGGCTTACACAAGCCAGCCCTATCGCCGGACCTATCGTGAATTGCTCGAAGATGTGGATAAAGTCGCGCGCGCGTTTTTGGGGCTGGGCATTCACAAGGGTGACCATGTCGCTGTCTGGGCAACCAATCATCCGCAGTGGCTGCTGGCATTTTTTGCCACGGCCCGTATCGGTGCGATTCTGGTGACAGTCAATACAGCTTATAAAATACATGAGGCGGAATATCTGCTGCGGCAGTCCGACGCGCATACGCTGATCATGATGGACCAGTTTAAAGACGCGGATTATGTTGCGATTATCAATGAGATTTGTCCAGAACTGAAAACCAGCAGACAGGGGCAGCTCAGCAGCAAACGGCTGCCTCTGCTGAAAAATGTCATTAATTTCACTTCAGAGCAGCCCGGGTGTTTCAGCTGGGACAGCCTGCTTCAGATGGCAGAAGGGGTGCCGCAAAGTCAGGTGGATGACATCGGCAGGACGCTTGATCAACATGATGTGATCAATATGCAGTATACATCCGGAACAACCGGTTTCCCGAAAGGGGTTATGCTGACCCACTACAATATCATCAATAATGGCAAATGTATCGGAGACTGCATGAAGTTCAGCACAGCCGACCGGCTGCTGATTCCGGTGCCGTTTTTTCATTGTTTTGGCCTGGTGCTGGCAATTCTGGCATCAGTCACACATGGCACCACCATGGTGCCTTTGGAATATTTCCAGCCCAAAAAAGTGCTGGAAGCGATCCATCAGGAAAAATGCACAGCCATGCACGGTGTGCCCACCATGTTCATCGCAGTGCTGGAGCATGAAGATTTTGACAAAACAGATTTCTCGCACATGCGCACCGGTATTATGGCCGGATCACCTTGTCCGGTTAAAGTGATGCAGGATGTCGTAGATAAAATGAACATGAACGAGATCACCATTGTGTTCGGTCAGACGGAAAGTTCGCCTGGCTGCACCCAGAGCCGGGTCGACGATCCGCTTGAAGTAAGAGTAGGCACGGTTGGCAGCGCGCTGCCGGGTGTTGAGTGCCGCATCGTTGATCCGGAAACCAATCAGCCGCTGCCTGACGGCAAGGCTGGTGAATTTGTGGCGCGCGGTTATAATATCATGAAAGGCTATTATAAAATGCCTGAAGCGACCGCCGCGGCAATTGATGACGATCACTGGCTTCATACCGGTGATCTTGCGATCCGTGATGCTCAGGGAAACTATAAAATAACCGGCCGGATCAAGGACATGATTATCCGCGGCGGCGAAAATATTTATCCGAAAGAAATTGAAGATTTTCTTTATACCCATCCGGATATCAAAGACGTTCAGGTTGTCGGCGTCCCGGACAAAACGTATGGCGAAGCCATCCTGGCTGCTGTGATCCGCCGCGAAGGCAGTCAGGCCACCGAGGATGATATTAAAGCTTATGTGCGTGCCCGCATGGCCAAGCATAAAACCCCCAGGTATGTCTGTTTTATTGACAGCTTTCCCATGACCGGCAGCGGCAAGATACAAAAATTCAAGATAAGAGACTGGGCGATTGATTTGCTCAACCTTAAGGAGGCCGCTTCGATTGAAACTGCCTGAACAAACCATGCCCGGCCAGGCCGGCGCGACGCAGCCAAGTCAGAACAGCATTCCGGATAAGGGCCGCTGCAGAGCATTTGAACTCGATGTGCTTCGAGGTCTTGCTTTGCTGATGATGGTCCTGCATCACTTTATTTTTGATCTGCGCTATATTCTGAATCTGGATGTTTTCGCGTTCCAGGATACTCAGTGGTTTGTGCTGATTCTAAGGCCGTTTTTCGTCAACGTCTTTATCCTGGTCTCTGGTATCTGCTGCACATTTTCCCGAAACAACACAAAGCGGGGACTGCGGCTTCTGGCTGTCGCGCTGGCACTGACAGCGACAACCGTTGTTTTTTCTGCGCTTGCGCCTGTTAATTTTTACATTATCTTTAATGTGATACATATTCTCGCAATCGGCATTTTACTTTATGCGGGACTTACCTGGATTGAACGCCGCAAAAATCGCAGCCTACCTTTCATTGACGCTGCATTGCTGCTGATTGCCGGTGTGGTTTTCTGGATGCCGCGCGTTCTGACACTGTGGCCTTTCGCGGTCAGCTACTGGACCATACCGCTTGGACTGCTGCCCCAGGGCCTTTTCCAGATGGACGACTACCTGCCGCTTTTCCCGTGGCTGGGATATTTCCTGCTGGGTGCCGAGATCGGCCGCATCGTTTATCCTTTCCGCCAGTCCGCCTTCAGGCAGCCGCCTGCCTGGCTGCTGGCGGCAGTTAAGCCGCTAGAATTTCTTGGCCGGCACTCTCTTTTAGTTTATGTGCTGCATCAGCCCATCTTATTATCGGTGCTTTTTGCCCTGCGGGCACTGGGTCTGATATAATGTTGGGAGGAGTGTACATGTGAAAGCTGTAATTTTTGACCTTGACGGAACGCTGCTCGATACGCTGGCCGATCTGGCCGATGCAGGCAATCGGGCTTTGAATGAAAATAATTTGCCGGCGCTGCCTCAGCAGCGTTACAAGCAACTTGTCGGTGCCGGTGCGGCGAACCTGGTCCGCCGGGCTGTTTCTGAAGCCGGAAACATACAGCCGGAGCACGTGCCAGACAGCCTGACTGAAAAAATGCTGACTGACTTTGTCAGGTTTTATGAGGATTGCTGGGACAAGCAAACCCGTCTGTATCCCGGTATTGAAACGATGTTGACGCAGCTGTCACAGCTTCAAATGCCCATGGCTGTTCTTTCAAATAAACCAGACGCGTTTACGAAAAAATTAGTCCGTCTCTTTTTTCCGCATCAGCTGTTCACGGCTGTTTACGGTCAATGCGAAGACTGGCCCAAAAAGCCCGATCCGTCCCTGGCGCGAGAAATATGCCGTCAGATGGGTGTCA
>SLHU01000258.1 GCA_007135995.1 Clostridiales bacterium
CGCAGCGATAGCGGCAAGAGGCATATTATGTCAATATGCGAAATCACAGGATTTGACAGGGGCCAGTATATGCTGCGAACGCTCTATGAACGCGGCCAGAAAGGAGAACTGTTCAATGTCAGTCAAGAATAACAGGCCGGATGATAAACAATTTCATCACTTTCAAGCGCAAACCGCGTCTTTCCCTGCTGATCAAAGTACAGCGGGTCGAAGCGCTCGTCTTAATCATCTGATGTTCAAACTAAATCCCCGATCACTGATCCGGCTACTGCCAGTCAGTATGTTCATTTTGACTGCATTCTGGTATATCAGCGGTATATATTCCAGTTCATTTTATCTTCGCGGCATCATGCTGTTCTGTCTGATCGTTGAAACGGCCTGCCTTTATTGGCGCTGGATGAAAAAAAGACAATATTATCAGGAAGGGGAACACCTGCGCGTTTACGTTGAACATGTGCTGACAAATCTTAATGCCGGTCATAGTCTTGAAAGCAGTCTAATTGAGGTTGTTTCACAGCTGGAAAACAGCAGTCAAAGCAGATCTCCATTCCAGACCGTGACAGCCAGAATTGCCCATTATCTGAAGACAGGCCACACGCTGCGAAAAACGCTTGAAATAATCAGGCCAGAATTAAAGCATCCAGACGTCCTGATCTTTTTTTCATGTCTGATTTTTGTCAGCCAGACTGGAACACGCCTGACGCGTTTTATTGAACAGCAGCACCGAATAATCGTCGAGCGAAACACGCTGATTGATCAGGCGGAATCTATTCAATCTCAGAAAAAAACTGAGGCCGGTTTACTATGTTTTATGCCTTTGCTTCTTGCATATTTGATCCTCTATCAGGGGTTGGATCATATCATTTTATTTGATCATATCGCCGGTCGGACAGGCGCCATGATCAGTTTTTTGCTTACAGCTGCCGCAACACTCATAACCGGATTGATTCTGACCGCAGATTATCAGAAAACAGGATTTCAGAAACAGGTCTCTTTTATGAAGACTTCACGTCTGTTTGATAATAGCGGGCAAATACTGCGATGCCTTTATGAAACTTGCCTGCCATCCGCATACACAGCAAAACTTTTTGATCGCATTCGCCTTTACAAGCAGTTCCAGCAAACAGTTTTATCGGGCAAAGATGACTGTCATGCAGGTAAATCTGTTTTCTTCAAATGCAAATCTTGTCTGGTTATTTATTCTCTGCCTGCCGCTGTTATCGCATGCTTTACCGGTATTGGTGTAAAAAGTCTCATGCTGCCTTTGATCATATGCCTGCTGCACGATCTTCAGCTAACACAATGGGCTAAAAAATTCAGTGCGGCCTGCCAGCAGGAGTATCCGGCATTTATTAATCTTATATCAGTTTTGCTTCAAGCTGGATGCTCTTTGCACCGGGCATTATCGATTTGTGCTGATACCTATTGCCAAATGTATGCAGATGAAAAGAAACATTCGTGCGCTGTGCTTCAAAGTGAACTAAAGCTCATCAGAGACAGGCTCGAAATGTCATGGTCCGGAAAAATGATTATGGCAGAGCAGGCTTCACGCTGTCACCTGTCTGCAGCAAAAGCAGCGTTCCATTTATTTGCTCGATTTGAAGAGACGGGTAATGTGCAGGTTTTGCACTTAATCGGTCTGCAGGCTTCTTCTTGCTGGCAGATGAAGCAAAATGCCTTGAGGACTAAACTCCAGGAGCAAAGCTTTTATCTGATCGTGCCAATGATGCTGAATCTGTTGTCAGTCATGATTATCGCGGTTTTACCTTCAATAATGATATTCCTGCAGAGTAATAACTGAAGTGTTTTATATAAGAGAGGAGGATCAAACTTTTCGAACAGCAAGCCTGCTTATACAAGCGAGGAGGATCAAGTTTTTCGGATAGCAGACCGGTTCATTTGATTCAATGTACAAATACAGTTTGCAGTGATCAAAGTCTTTGCCAAAGTGAAAAGTTTGAAAAATATGATGAAAACAAACAAAAAGCGAGTTTTTTGTACACAGATTGCCATCCGCTTCATCCATCAGCTCCAGCTGCGGTCAGAATTGTCCATGCAGCGATCGCTGCTGAGCCGCAAAGGAATTGGCACCTTGGAAGTCGTTATTATTATCGCAGTTCTGATTTCAGTCGCTCTGATTTTCAGACAAGCTTTAATGAGCTATGCGACCCGGCTAATTGAATCGGTATTTGGTGATCAAAGCACGATTTCCGATTTATTTGTTGATCATGATGTACAATGAACTTGTTTAAACCTGAACATGAAAAAACAGCAGGTACATCTCAATATGTCCTGCGATTACATTCTGATATGACACTGGTTCAGTATCAGCTGGATCTGCTCATGGCGCGTGAAATTCCTGCTTTATTGCCTGTCAGCGTTCGAACCCGCAGTCATACGCATGAAATTGTTGTTGATATATCAGCTCATATTAAGCTTTCTGACTGGTACGCCCGCCACCATTCAGCGTATCAATCTGATTTAAAAATACTTCTGTTCGGTTCGCTTTTACATATATTGAAGTGCGCTGATGACTGCCTGCTGCCTCTGGACCAGCTGTCATCTGCCCTTGATCATATTTTTATAAGTGAAGAATCTGGCGGATGGAACAGTTTGCCCTGTGCTGAACATGTAAAACAGCCTGATCTGAAGCTGATCTTCTGGCCTGTGGCTGCTCTAGAAACAAACAGCCAGGATACACAGTTTACAGAAGATGAACAAAGTGCCGTTCACATTAAACAGGCGTCACTCGAAACGTGTCATGATGCGAATCATATCAAACTTATCAGAAATATGGGTCATTTTTGCATGATTGATTCAGATCTGATCAGTCAGACGATTGTGCATGTGCTTAAGCGTAACTGGCATCAGGCTTTAGATCTGAGCAAACAAGCGTCTGATGAGAGCTGGTATCAGAGCCATGAAGCGAAGGCAGCTGCACCCGACAGCATTCACAACAAGCGCTATTCGGGCACTGTGTTGTTCTCAGGAAGAGAATATGATGGCTCATCTGATCCCAAGCCGCCAGATGATAGTCGCA
>SLHU01000422.1 GCA_007135995.1 Clostridiales bacterium
CGTGCCCAGCGCATAGATCTGCATGGTTTGAAGGGGACCGCAGGGCATCAGTCCATTGAAAAGACCCACAATAAAGGGTGAACTGCCTCGGACTTTTGATGAGAGTCGCCTGATAAATCTGGGCGTCGGAATATGCATGCTTGGCATACGCTGGAAAATGCCCAGCATTTTTATTCCCATCAGAATCATAAATACGCCGGCAATCACAACGATCGTATTGCGTGCAGAACCAGAAAATGAAAACATACTGCCAAGCGCACCTGCCAGACCGCCTATAAGTGTATAAGAGGTGACGCGTCCCATGTTGTATGCAAACCCTGGTGAAGGTTTGATCAGGCTGCCACGCCTGCTTTGCGTTTTGGTGCCAGATGAAGACTGGCTGCCGGTAACAGCCAGATTGATACCGCCGCACATGGCAATGCAATGAAAACTTGTCAGCACACCAATCGCGAACAACATCATATAGCTCATACCAGCCGTTACTTCAGGTACAAACGTAAAGACACCCAGATGGTTTAGGATTAAGTATAATGCCAGAAGAACAGTTATCAGTCCCAGAGCCCGAAACGTCTGGATTTTTTTGCTGAGCGCTGTCTTTCGCACGGTATAGCCAGCATCTTCTATTGCGCTGACCAAATCATTTTCTGTTACAGCAGCCGGATCATATTTGGCAGAAACGGAACTGCTGGCCTGACTGGCCCTTGCTGAATGCACGCCCTCCAAAGAGGATAATCGCTCATTAATTGTTTTTTCGCAGCTCTTGCATGTCATGCCTGTAACTGTAAATTTGCCATCCATCATGCAGTATGCACCTCATCATTCTATAAACTGTTAACATCATACCAAGCAGATGTGGAGAACTTATGGAGGCCCAGGCGGAAGATTTCGCTTCTGGAACGCAGCTGTGATCAGCATGGCGCGCTCAATCTATGAAAATATATGTCGTTCATACAGATCATCATTGAGCGCGTATTTTTGTTTTACTTGTGATAAGATACTGATAAAAGGCAAGGTATGTTTCAGGCTGACAGGCAGCACGTGTTTTTGTCCTGCAGGGAAAGTGTCCCGGCATGATAATCAGATCTGCCGGCATGAATCTGTCCAATCATGAAGGAGATAATTTAAGATGGATGTTTTAAAGGCGATCAGTGAACGATCAAGCTACAGAGGCTCATATAAGGACACGCCAGTCTCAAAAGAAGACTTGAGAGCTATTATGGAAGCTGGCCTCGCTGCCCCCTCAGGCTGCAACACACAGACAACCAGCCTGATCGCGGTCAATGATCCTGATTTATTGGCACATATCAGACAGCTGACTCAGTCCCCTATGCTGGAAACCGCGCCAGCCGTCATCTGTGTGCTGACACAAAGGCTGATCGCGTATCGTGACAGGTCATTTTATGTTCAGGACTATGCTGCAGCGATAGAAAATATGCTGCTGGCTGCCGTAGGTCTTGGGTATCAGAGTTGCTGGATAGAAGGGCAAATAACCGACAGGGATGCCATCGGCCGCAAAATCGCTGATCTTTTAGATGTTCCAGATGAATACGAAATGGTTTGTATTCTGCCTGTCGGTATTGCCGCTGATTCTGTCAAAAAAGCAAAAAAGAAACCTTTTTCGCAAAGAGCCTGGTTTAACGGGTTTAAAACTGTTTAACACTGACAGGGCAAAGTGTATATACTTATATCAGGTTGAAACTAGAGTCGTTGAGGATTTGGTATGAAAAGACGAATGAAAAGACTTTGGAGCATCAGTTTGATCATTCATTTGACAGTTGGCATAGGCGCCTTGTTTGGCGGCTTATTAGCGATGCTTTATCCAGAGTCCCCGATGGGTCTGGAAAGTACCAGTCTGCCCAATATGCCTTTCGCCAGTTTTTTCATTCCCGGCCTGATTCTGTTTGTGGTGATCGGACTGGGAAATCTGACCGGTGCAGCACTTTACTGGAAAAAGTCTGCTTTAGCATCGTATGCTGCTGGTGCAGAAGGAGGCGCGCTTGTCATCTGGATTGTGGTACAGTGCTATATGCTGGAGGCTGTTGTCGCTTTGCATGTCATTTTCTTTTTCGCAGGCGTTGCTCAGTGTCTGCTGGCGCTTCTTCAGCTTTATGATCAAAGCATGTTTCCGCTTCGTTTCTTGCGCAAAGCGTCCATAGCCAGGCAAAAGCCGTGATGAACATCAAACGCTGCCAAAGACCTCTGTACTGGTCTGCTTTCAATATATCTGCGATATCCCCTGGGTTCAAACTGAATACCTGCGATATCCTCTGGGTTCAAACTGGAACCGGCTGGTTCATTATTTTCAAGCGGTAAAACAAAAACAATTGATATTTGTAATTTTATCACTGACATGAGCATTCAGGTTTAATATGATTGTTTACAACAATAAACATATTTTATCTATAACGAAGTGAGGTGAATATAATGCGTCATTTATTTGAAAACCGCTGCAAGACCTTAACCATGGAAGAAGCACAAAAACAACTTGAGATGTCAAAAGAGATTTTTGTGCTGGATGTCCGGACGCGAAATGAATACGAGAGCGGTCATATTCCTGATAGTATTCACCTGCCGCTCCATCTGCTGCCGGTTTCTCTTGAGCAATATGTGAAAGATAAGCAGGCAAAAGTTTTTGTCTACTGCCGGAGCGGCAACCGAAGCCAGCAAGCTTGCGCTTTCATGATGCGCCAGGGGTACACTGATGTGACCAATATTGGCGGGATCATATCCTGGCAGGGTTCTGTTATCAAAGGTGTCAGCTGAACGATGCCAGTCTGCATGCCGTATCAGGCTTTCTTCCCGGCCTGTTTTACTTCCGCATAGTGGTGATGTGTCGCGTAAGTCGTGTTATTGCCAAAGCCTCCTTTGACGGGTGAAATCAGGACGCCTAGTAAAACCCCTGCGGCAAAGGATAAACACATCCATGCCATTGCTTTTGATTTGTTCATAAAATGCTCCTTCATGTTTTTCTGTGTGGATGCATCGACAACTTAATCATAACATGACCGGCGTGTAATCTGAAAATAAAACGCCACATGTTTGTTCGCTCAGTCAGGAAAACTGTGTCTTCACTCATGTGTTTTCCCGGCCGTTTTCGCGAGTCTGTGATCAGTCCGATTGGCAGCATCATGGAAGCAGGCAAATAGCTCTGAGCATCTGATCCGGTCAATTGTTTTTCTGAAATGTTGGTTTAGCACCGCGGATGGTTGAAAAAGAAAAATTCACCAACGGCAGGCTTTGTACAAGGTGCTTTTGTGGATTATAATGAAAGCGGAACTATTTCAATGAGATGATTCACTTCAGAAAAGGAGGCAGATAATGGAGTATAATAAACTGACGAGAACCAGTTTGAATGTTTCTCTGATAAGCCTGGGAACCATGATGTTTGGGAATCAGACGAATGAACAGGACAGCCTTGGCATTATGGACTACGCATTTGATCGTGGGGTGAACTTTTTTGATACGGCTAATGTGTATAACCAGGGTGAGTCTGAGCGTATAGTCGGCAAGTGGATGAAAGGCCAGCGTGACAAGATTATTCTGGCAACAAAGGTGTTCGGTCAGATGGGTGATGATCCGAATGATGCCGGGTTAAGCCGCCGCAACATTTTTTCTGCCGTAGATAAAAGTCTGAAACGGCTGGGTACAGATTACATAGACATTTATTATCTGCATGCGCCTGACTATGAAACAGATCTTGAAGAAACGCTTCAGGCAATGGATCAGTTAGTCCGTGAGGGTAAAATACGTTATCCTGGCGTGAGCAACTACGCTGCCTGGCAGATGGCAGACATACTGGCAATCTGCAAGCAATATCAC
Organism: Clostridiales bacterium; assembly: GCA_007135995.1. GTDB lineage: Bacteria > Bacillota > Clostridia > Saccharofermentanales > UBA5734 > SLHU01. Next base: position 3,820 of record SLHU01000422.1, read on the forward strand.
TATGCTCGTCCGATTATCACCCAAAACGTGTATAATCCGATAACACGTGGTCTTGAAAATGAACTGGTACCTTTCCTGGAGCATCACAAGATGGCCATGGCGATCTATAATCCCATTGCCGGCGGATTGCTTGCGGGAAAACACCGGCCAGGCAAGCCGGCGGCAAATACTCGTTTTGCCATTAATCAAACGTATTATGAGCGCTACTGGTCTGAGGAAAATTTTGAAGCGGTTGATAAACTGACGGCGATTGCGTACGAACAGGATATGACGATCCTTGAACTGACGATGAAATGGTGCGCCAGCCAGGATCATGTTACGTCTATTATTTCAGGCGTCAGCAAGCTGGATCAGATCAGACAGAATATTGATGCTGTATCGGGAAAGCCGCTCGATAAAGCAACGCTTCAGCTTTGTGATGATGTCTGGCGTTCACTTGCTGGAACTCGGTTTGCTTACAACCGATAATTCAGGATTATTCAAAAGAGAGGATTGATTCATGAAGCCGTTAAGGGTATCTTATGAATCGCCTTGGATTAATTTGCGGCCGGGAGCCAAAAGAGTGGCATTCGTCCGTTGATAAAAACTGCTATTAGATGTATTGTAAATAAGACAACGTTAATAATCTGTTAAGAAACCTGAAGAGGATAAGGAGATAAGAAATATGCTAAAACGTCCGCTTGCTTTACAAGTTTATACAGTTCGGGATGCCGCTGCTGACAATTTTGCCGGCACTATGAAGCAAATCAAAGAAATGGGATATGACGGGGTTGAACTGGCAGGGCTTTATGGTCTTGAGCCAGATTATATTCGTGAGGTTCTCGATAATGCCGGGCTGAAAGCCATCTCAGCGCATGTGCCCTATGCTCAATTAACGGATGATCTCCAGGGCACCTTACAGCAGTACAAGACAATTGGCTGTGATTACATTGCGATTCCTTTTTTAGAAGACGACAAACGCCCCGGGACGCCTGGATTTGAGCAGGTTGTTTCTGCCATACCTCAGATCGGTGAGGCCTGTGCCGGCATGGGTATGACCCTTTTATACCATAATCATGATTTCGAGTTTGTAAGAGTTGACGATGGTTCTTTTGGACTTGATTACCTGTATGAGAAAGTTTCAGCGAGTCTGCTGCAGACAGAACTGGATACTTGCTGGATCAAGGTTGCTGGTGAGGCACCCGTCGCATATATAGAAAAATATGCTGACCGTTGTCCAGTTGTGCATTTAAAAGATTTTTACCGTGATGATGAAGCAGATGATGAAGGTCAGTTGTATGAACTGATTGGCCAGGATGAAAAGAAAGAGAAGCAGAGAAGCAGTTTTGAGTTCAGACCCGTTGGCTATGGTGTTCAGGATATCCCTTCGATTGTCAAAGCTGCTCAGGAAAACGGTGCGAAGTGGCTGGTCGTTGAACAGGACTTGTCAGTAGGCCGTACACCGCTGGAGGCAGCAAAACTCAGCATTGAATACTTGCGTCAGCTAAAGTAATCAAAATTGATGCATACGCCCTTACAGAGCCCTGATTGGACAAGTATCAATCAGGGCTCTTAGAAACAGGAAGATGCAATATGCTTAAAACACACATTAGTTTTGCAGTATGCCGAAAACAATACACAGTCACATGACACGACATGAAAAGAAACATTTGAACTTGCGGTGCGTTCATACCGCCGCAGCCTTTGAAATTGTGAGAGATATCAGATGAGAAATCCTGCTTTTTTTCGTGGACCGCGCCTTCGACGAAGATACTTCGAAGGCTGGTATTTCAAATGCATCAGTGCGGATCGAAAGCATGCGGTCGCGCTGATTCCCGGCATTGCCCTGAGCCCGGAAGGTGAAAAACATGCCTTTATCCAGCTGATAGACGCGGTTTCAGGAAAGACACAATACTTTCGTTATGCTTATGATCAATTCAGTTCAGCGAAAGACAGACTTTTTATCCAAGTGGGTGAGAATATTTTTCAATCTATCGGTGTTGAGATTAATATTGATCAGCCAATAAATGAGATGCATCAGGAAGCAGCCGACAAGGCCCTCGTCAATGCAGCAATGGCAGAATCATCAGGATCTGTAAAAGGCAATCTTGTTTTTTCTGATATCAGGACGTATCCTGTGACTTCTTTGAGGCCTGGTATTATGGGGCCGTTTACATTTGTACCGTTTATGGAATGCTATCATGCGATTGTTCACCTGAGTCATCGTATTCAAGGCTATCTGGAAATTGATGGCAGCGTCATGGATTTTGATGGCGGTACAGGCTATATAGAAAAAGATTATGGGCGGTCCTTTCCCCGCACATATGTCTGGTTACAGGCCGGACATTTCGACGCAGGCGATGACAAAGCGTCTTTTGTTTTCTCCAGAGCCAGGATTCCGTTTATGGGAAGTGAGTTTCCCGGATTTTTCGCGTATCTGACCGATGGCCGCCATCTGACAGCCAAGTTCGCAACATATAACCGGTCTGAGCTGGAAATGTGGCAGGTTGACCCGGAAAAGAGAACATGCAGAGGTGCCATGAGAGGGCCTGACGGACTATTGGAATTTGAAGCGGCTATGTCCGGCGGAGGTGTTTTAAGAGCTCCTGTCAACGGCATGATGGATCGGGATATTATTGAAAGCATTACCGCAGCGGTAAATGTGAAGCTGACAAACAAGGCAGGAAATATCGTTTTTGAAAGCCAAAGCCATGAAGCTGGGATGGAAATTTGCCTATAAGCATTTGCTTTGCTGTTATCAACAAGCCGCTGGTATAAACTAAGGATGAGACTGAGAAGCATATCAGCATTATTTGATGAATCAACAAGAAGAGCCAGCAAAACAGGAGGAATTCTAATGACTGTCTTAAATGAGTTTAACTGCAATAATTTGTATGTGCGTATCTATAAGAGCCGTGAGGCTATGGGTAAAGCAGCAGCTTTTGAAGCCGCAGCCTGCCTTCGCGAGCAGCTGTCCCGAAAAGATGAAGTGAACTTGATCTTTGCCGCAGCACCCTCGCAAAATGAGTTTATAGCAGCGCTTGCCAATGCAGATGATATAAGCTGGGAAAAAGTGAACGCCTTCCACATGGATGAATATATCGGGCTGAGTCCTGATCACCCGGCTGGATTTGGCAACTTCTTGAGCAAACGCATTTTCTCAAAACTGCCTTTCAAGCAGCTCTATTACATAAATGGCCAGGCGCAGGACCCGGAAACAGAAGCCAGGCGATACGCCGGACTTTTGGAGCAGATGCCTGCTGATATTGTTTTTATGGGTGTTGGTGAAAACGGTCATATAGCCTTTAATGACCCGCCGGTTGCAGATTTTGATGATCCAATGCGAGTGAAAGTCGTCACACTTGATCAGCAATGCCGGCTGCAGCAGGTACATGATGGCTGTTTTGCCACGCTGGAAGAAGTTCCGGTGCAGGCCATTACTCTAACCATACCTGAATTGATGAATGCACATCAGATTTTTTGCATGGTCCCGGCAAAAACAAAAGCCGAGGCAGTGATGCATCTTCTGACAGAAGAACCCAATACAGGTTGTCCTGCGACGATTCTGAAAACACATGCAAATGCCCGGCTTTATTTAGATCGTGAGTCTGCTGGCCTGCTAGATCTCGAAGAATGAATCCGGCCGTGATCGTTCGCGTTAAGTCCGGCCGTTTCAGTTTTGGCAAAAACTATTGGCTGGCAGCCTGAATCACATCAAAAACCTCATTAATATCAGGCAGTTCGCCCATCGGATATTGCTTGGCCCAGATCACTTTGCCTTCTTCATCAATCAGAATGTTCGCTCGCTCAGAAAGCCCTAATTCTTTGTTGAAAATACCATACTTGGAGGCTGTCTCACCGTGCGGCCAGAAATCGCTCGGCAGTTTAACTTTCCGAATCGATAACACGGCTCCCCAGGCAGTCTTGCCCGGAACAGGGTCAACACTGAGCCCGACGGGCACGGTGTTGAGTTTGTTGAATCGTTCCCAGTTGGCGTCTAGTGCACGCATCTGATCGGTGCAAACTGAAGTCCATGCCAGCGGATGCCACGAAAGCAATACTTTTTTACCGCGAAAATCTTTCAAGCTGAATGTTGCGCCCTGGTTACTTCAAGTGTAAAATCTGGAGCGATCGCTCCTGCCTTAATGATGGTCATATTGGTTCCTGCCTTTCCTGTCAACATTTGGTTGAATGCTTTTTGTTCTCTTCTGGTGCATTTTCAGCTGGTTGGTACTATTTATGATCTAAGTACTAAGATCTCATTATAAAGATAATAACCGCGATAAAACAGCACATATGATACGTGTATGGCTGCTGCAGGTGTATTTAATGATGTGCAGTCAGGTGAACACGCTGTACTGCTGCCTGATATTCTTTTTAGATGACAAAGTAAAAGCTGACCGATTGTTCCATCAGGTCTGTCGGATCAGCTTTTGCCTGTTTACATGAATTTATGCTTTTATTCAGTGTATCAGTCAGACAGCGTTATGCCGATGCTTTTATTCAGGCAGCGGCAGTATACCGGGGCTTTCAAGAAACCGCATCAGGTCTGAGTCGGAACGGATCATCAGCAGGGTATCACCGCCTTTGGCAATGATATTTTCATAGGTCTGCATACGTCTCCAGAACTGGTAAAAATCTTCGTCCGCACCATATGCCGCGGCATATTCACGAGCTGCCAGCGCATCTCCTTCACCTCTCAGGCGTTCAGATTGCTCATAGGCTTCCGCCAGAATTATAACCGCCTGCCGGTCGGCATCAGCCTCTATTTCGTTAGATCGCTCTTCACCTTCGGCACGGTAACGCAGTGCGATCCGCTGCCGTTCCGCCTGCATACGGGCAAATACACTTTCCTGAACCTCCTCAGGCAGGTCTGTCCGTTTAATCCGAGTATCAAAAACTTCAATCCCCAGCTGAATCGCCTGTACATGAACGGCTTCTGCGACAGAACTCATGACTTCCTCGCGATCTTCGCGAATCAGATCAATAAAATCACGTCTCGCAACTTCCTGCCTCAGCTGCGCTCCGACAATTTCATCCAGCCGGGCCTGTGCAACCGGTTCTGTGCGGACGCGTCTGTAATATTCGTGAGGATCAACAATCCGCCAGCGGGTCACATAATCAACCAGCACACGCTTGCGATCACGCGTCATGAACTCGGCGGGCTCTCCGTCCGCGCTCAGAACACGTCCGTCCATTACATGCAGCGTTTGAATCCACGGAAGTTTTACGTGAAGACCGGGTTCATCGACAATACGCTGAAATTCACCAAACTGAGTGATAATTGCCGTTTCTTTTTCATCCAGCATAAAAACGGTCTGGCTGCTAGTTATGAGCAGTGCGATCAGTATTAAAATAAGAATAACCCATTTAGGTTTCATCAGTTTTCACCTCCTGTGTTGCTGCCATCAGCATCAGTTTCATCATTTGGACTGACGCCCTGCTGCGTATCGGTACTGTCCTGATCTGATGAAACTGGAGGGGGTGCAACGTTGTGATCATACGTGTCAGAGGCTGAACTGCCGGAAGCACTGCGGTTGGCTGACTGGCTGCCGACCTGGTCAAGATTCAGCATTGGCAGGAAGTTGCCGCCAAGCTCAGAATCAGCGATGATCAGGTTCACACGGTCATGACCGAGAATGTTCTCAATGGCTTCTAGATACATTCTTTCACGTGTAACGGCCGGTGCACGGACATATTCATCATAGACGGCTGTAAATCTGGCCGCATCGCCTTGTGCCTCAAGCATGCGGCTTTCCTGATAGGCTTGTGCATCAGCAAGCATTCTGGCCGCTTCACCACGTGCACGGGGAACAACATCCTCACGATAACCTTCTGCTTCTTCAACCAGCCGTTCACGGTCTTCCAGGGCCCTGACAACTTCATGAAAGGCGTCTTCAACTTGAGCAGGGGGGTCAGCAGTCAGAAGTCTGGCTTCGCGAACCAGCAGACCGGAATTGTAGTCATCAAGCAGCTCCTGCAAGCGTTGTCTTGTCGCCTCCTGTATTTCAGCACGACCCTCTGTCATGGTGAAATCAACCGCATACCCTCCGACCACACCTCGAAGTGCAACCTCAGCTGCGCTGTGCAGAACGGTTTCGGGATCACGGACACGAAAGACAAAGTTAGACGGGTCATTGACAATATATTGAACAAAAAGATGAATTTTGATGATGTTTTCGTCGCCGGTCAGCATCAGTGCTTCACGGTCAACAGAAGATCTGATATCACCTGTGTCAACTCGGTAACCAACAGTTGCGCTGCGGACAGTATCCATATCTACAATCGTGACATTCTGAATCGGTCTTGGCATGTGATAGCGTAGACCCGGAGCGGTTATATCATGTTCCCGGCCAAATTGCTGTACAACACCGACTTCACCGGCGCCTACGGTGTAAATACCGGTCAGAAGCCAGACGATGAGCGCGATCAGCGGTATGATCGGCCAAAACTTGATAAAACGACGTACGTTGTACTCATCAAGAATGGATTGATTGGTCTGATTTGATTGATCCATAACGATTCCTCATTTTCTATAATTGCTTTACACGCGTATTATTATTATAGCATACGTTATATTTATGTTTTTTATGATTGTCTGCAGCAAAAGTTCGTGATATACTCAAGAAATGATCTTTTATAAGGAACCCACATAAACCCATTGATCTAGTCATTTACATGAGAAGCGCACCGTGCATTTGAGAACTGAAGACAAAGGCAGCCAGGAGGGGAAATTGAATAGACGACTTTATAACATCTTTATTGTGTTAATCTGCCTGCTTGTCTGGATGATTCTTATTGAAAAGCCCACTTACTTGAACGCAGCAGTTGGTGCCAGTCTTGCGATCGGTGCTGTCTGGTTCAACAGCCGGGTTTTACATCATGATCGTGAAAGCGAAGTTTTCCGCCTGCAGCCGCTCATTTTCCCCTTTTATATTCTGTACCTTTTACTTCAGATTTATATAGCCGGCATTCAGACGATCGGCAAAATAATAACCGGGAATATCCATCCGGATATTGTTGATATTGAGACACAACTGGAAAATGACTTATACATTTGTTTTCTTGCCAACTCCATCACGCTGACGCCAGGGACGGTAACGATCGATAAAGAAGGTCAAAAGCTGAAGGTGTTGTGGCTTAATTGTGAGACGAAGGATAAAGAGAAAGCCGGAGAGATGATCAAAGGTAAATTCGAAAAGATATTGCGAAAGGGATGACGTTCATGTTCTTATCTGTTGCTATGTCTGTTCTTGCCGCTCTGGCTATGGCCAGTGTCGTTCGTGTTGTGATTGGTCCGACTGTCTGGGATCGATTGATGTGCTTTAATCTGATCACATCTAAGATCTGCATGCTTGTTGTTTTGTATGCTGCTATGACCGAACGGTCTTATCTGCTTGATCTCGCGATCACCTTCGTTCTGCTGGGATTTATTAGTGTGATTTTTATCGCCAATGCGATACAGAAAAGAGGGAAAATCTGATATGCAGCAAATCATTGGTCATATTATCATTGGCATCGGATTGTTATTTCTGGCGTTCGGCATATTAGGCATTTTCCGGTTCAGCAATTTTTATGCCAGAATACTGGTGGCGTCGAAAATTGATACAGTCGCCTTTCTGACAATTCTGGCAGGTGTCATTGTCAGGCAGGGCTGGAGTGCTTTTTCGCTGCGCGTGGTTCTGATTCTGGTCATTATGCTGCTGATTAATCCGCTGATTACCCATATTATTACGAGGTCAGCTTATCTAAGCGGCTATAAGGTGAAGAAGGAGGATTAAGCGTATGGTCATGAATATTTTCCTTTTTTTGATGCTTGTGTTCGCCTTTCTGTCAATCCAGACACGTATGATGCGCAGGGCTGTGATCTATCTGGGTGTTTTTTCAATTGTCAGCGCCATGATCTACTTTCTGTACCAGGCACCGGATGTAGGACTAGCTGAGGCAGTCATCGGCAGTACGCTGACAACCATCCTTTA
>SLHU01000347.1 GCA_007135995.1 Clostridiales bacterium
ATTTTTCAACCAGCTTAGAACAGACTATCCCGATCACACCAGAGTGCCAATCGTCACCCTTCACAATCGTAATCGGCTGATGATCAAAACCATGACTTGTTTCAATCATATTAACAGCTGCATCGAAAATATCTTGTTCTATTTTTTTTCTCTCACTGTTGCGCTTGTCCAGCAAGATCGCCAGCTTTTTTGTTTCCAGACTATCGTCAGACAACATCAGCATAACAGCCGGTGTCGCATCGCCCATCCGGCCGGCAGCGTTAATTCTTGGTCCGAAACCAAACCCGATTGACGCAGACGTGACAACCGCGCCAGATAATGCCTGTTCTATAAGCGCCGACAGGCCTGCAGGGATTCTGTCACGTAAATTATTCAACAGGTGGAGCCCAGCTTTTACAAACGTTCTGTTCTCGCCCAGCAATGGCGCAATGTCTGCAATCGTGCCTATCGCAACCAGCGCAAGATCAAGCTGATATTGCTGTGTATGATCATAGTATCTGTCGAGTGCCTGCACCAGCTTGAACGCCACACCCACACCTGCCAGATTTTTTTCCGGGTAGCTGCAGCCTGGCACCTTAGGGTTGATAATGGCCGAAGCTTCCGGCAGCTTTTCTTTGCACTCGTGATGGTCGGTTATGATCACATCAATCTTTTTATCAGCGAGTGTTTGCACTTCGCTGAGACTGGCAATTCCGCAGTCAGCAGTGACAACCAAGGTCGGGCATTTTTCCAATACCTTTTCTATGCTGGAGTCGGTTATGCCATACCCATCTTCCAGGCGGTCTGGAATCACAAAGTCCGCCGGAATATCCAACCTTCTAAACTGCCGCATTAAAACGGCTGTCGCTGTCACCCCATCCGCGTCATAGTCACCATGCACAACAATCCTGCCGCCTGCCTTATGATGCTTGACAATCAGCTCACAGGCTTTCTTCATATCAGTAAAAGCAAACGGGTCACAAAGCGTTTTAGGGTCAAAAGACAAAAACGCATCCCTTTGTTCCTGACTTTCGTAACCGCGCTGAATCAGGATTCTATCAAGCAAAGGAAGATCGCTGCTTGCAATCTGATTGTTGACAGACCAGTTTTTTTTAATCATAAAGTATCACTCCATCTTAGGTAAGCTTATCCGTTCTCACAGGCGAAAGACTTGGTGCAAACGGCTCCTGAAGCTGTTAATCACATCCATGCTGATGCTGAAAGTATAACAAAAAAACAAAGCCGATTGTGAATTACCGCAGCATCAACAACAGCTTTGTTTTTTGAGTTTACAGACATGTTCATTGATGTTTATAAATTATCTGCTGACTGCTTTTCTGGCATACTCAGCAAAAAGGCGAATATAAGTTTCATAGTCGGCCAGCGATACACCGGGCGGTGTCTGATGATCGACAGAGGGAATAAACCCTCCCTGGCGCATAACCGGAAGCAGTCTTTCAAATTCTTGTCTGATCGCTGCTTCACCCTGGTTCATCACCAGCTTATTGTAACCGCCAAGCATCAGAAACTCGGGATAATGCTCCCGGATTGCTGCCACATCAACGCCCGACTGGCGCTCAAGCGGGTAGATTCCCTCGATACCACAATCGACCAGCCAGGGTAAGAGTTCATCAACCAGCCCATCGCTGTCAACAAACACTTTCATACCGGCTGCCTTCAGCTGCGGAACCAATGTCCGATAGCAAGGCGCAACGAACTGCGCAAACAGATCTTCTGAAAGCATCGCCCCATGATTATAGGACATGTCCTCAGCAAAACCGACCATGTCAGGTACCAGGATATCAAGCAGACGGTCCAGGGTTCTTTTATGATGTTCAATTAGATCATGGTTCATCCGCTGCATCAGTTCAGGCTGATCGTAAAAAGCATAGAAATGATCTTCAATACCAAATAATGACCGGGGAAACCAGAAAAAACCATCCAGCCAGAGACGAACGATAATGTCACCCCGCGCATGGTCTTGTTTCAAATCTTTCGCCTGCTGACATAAGCGGTCAATCGCGGTTTCAGGATACAAGTCCGGCAGCAGCTTCTCGTACTCAGCTTCATTTTTCAGGATGCCGGCACCATGGGACTCAGGTCTCGGACAATTGTTTCCAATGGGTCCTGCGGAAAGACAATACAGGACATCAAGTCCAAAATGCTGCTGTGAACGTGCGAAACCTCCCTGAGTACGAAAATCACAATCTGCAGGCAGTCCTTCTTTAATCCACCGATCAATTGTCACATCCCACCAGGCTGCCCATTCAACCATGGGCAGGCGATCAGACGGCAATTTGAAATTCAATACATCAATAAATCGTTGTCTTGCGTTCATCATTTCCCTCCGATGCGTCAGTCTTTTAGATTCAGTTTACCTTTCTTCTGAGTTTGTCACAATAATACTGAACATTTTCCCATTTCGCGTTAGGCGGTATCCGATGATCAGGGCAGGGAATATATCCGCCCAGCTCGATGATTGGCAGCAGTCGTTCTATCTCCTGATCAATCGCCTGATAGTCTTCAGCAAAGACATTTTTGTTCATGCCGCCTACGCCCCGAAGCTGAGGGCCATACTGTTTTCGCCAGGGTGTGAGGCTGGCGCCCCAGACGCCGACTTCAATCGGAAACATCGTATTAATACCGTTTTCAAACCAGACCGGCAGCAATTTGTCAATCACACCATCACAGTCGAGCGATACAATGTCCACGTTATAATGACTGAGAAGCTCTGTGAATTTTCTGTACCAGGGGCCAACCTTCTGAGCAAAAACATCCGGGCTGATCAGTGGACCGCTTTTGCAGCAGATATCTTCCCAAAAATGGGCATAGTCAGGTTTTGCACCGCGTTTGAGCATTTCCTTCAATACAGATAGCTGCAAGTCGGCATAGGTATTAATAATCTCATCAAATAAAGGTTCATCGTCAATCAGCAGGTAAGCAGAACCTTCTAGCCCAAGCCAGTTGCGAATTGTGCCATACAGGCTGCCGCAGTGGATTCCGAGCGGATGCGTTCTGTTTTCCGTATCTCTTAAAACATCAAGATTCGCCTGG
>SLHU01000420.1 GCA_007135995.1 Clostridiales bacterium
CCTTACCGAACATGAACACATTATGACTGCGATCCTCGAAAAAAATAGCGACGCTGCACATCAGACGATGCAGGAGCATATCGCCAATGCTGCGGCCAATTTCAAGGCCGTCAGCCAGAACAGGAGGTAAAAAACATGTTAGATGAAAAAACCCAGGCGCAGATGATTAAAGATTTTGCTGCGAGCGCGGGTGCAAAAGCCCGAATTGATCCTAAATTATTTGAGAGGTATCACGTCAAAAGAGGTCTGCGCAACGATGATGGCACAGGGGTTCTGGTTGGGCTGACTGAGGTGGGTGAGGTTTTTTCATACCTGATGGATGAAGATGACCGCATACCAGTTGAAGGCCGTCTTTTTTACCGCGGCATGGCGGTTACCGACCTGGTCAATGGTTTCTTTGAACAGAAACGATTTGGCTTTGAGGAGACAGTCTATCTGCTTTTATTCGGTGAATTGCCGACCAAAAAGCAACTTGATGATTTCAATGAGCTGCTCGCATCGAACCGTGATCTGCCGGACGGCTTTGTTGAAGACATGATTTTGAAAGCACCCAGCCCTGATATTATGAATAAGCTGGCCCGGACTGTTCTGGCTTTATACGCGTATGATGATGATCCGGACAGCCTTGATCCAGAAGTGGTGATGCGGCATCTGATCCAGCTGATCGCCCGTTTCCCGCTGCTGGCCTCTTATGGCTATATGGCCAAAACCCACTATTATGACAAAAAGAGCTTATTCCTGCATGCACCAAAGCCTGAATATTCCACCTCTGAAAACATCCTGCACATGATTCGACCCGATGGACAATTCACTGAGCTGGAGGCCAGGATTCTGGACCTTGCACTGGTTCTTCACGCGGAGCATGGCGGCGGCAACAACTCAAGCTTCGTCACCCATGCTGTCAGTTCTTCCGGTTCGGACACATACTCTGTGATCGCAGCTGCGATTGGTTCTCTCAAAGGGCCTCAGCACGGCGGTGCAAGCGGCAAAGCCTTTGGCATGATGCAGGAACTGAGAGAAAATGTAAAAAACTGGCGCAATGAAATGGAGATTGCTGATTATCTGACGAAAATCCTGAAGAAAGAAGCCTTTGACCATAGCGGCCTGATTTATGGAATCGGCCATGCGGTCTATACACTTTCTGATCCCCGCACCAAACTGCTCAGAGATTACGCCCGCTCACTGGCCTATGAGTCAGGCCGTGAAGAAGCCTATGAGCTTTATACGCTGACGGAACGCCTCGCGCCGGAAGTCTTCCGCAATGTGAAGAAAAACGATAAAATAGTCTGCGCGAATGTTGATTTCTATTCAGGTTTCATTTATGACATGCTGGGCGTACCGCCTGAGTTGTTTACACCTATATTCGCGGTGTCCCGCATCAGCGGCTGGAGCGCTCATCGTCTGGAAGAGTTGATCAGCGGCGGCAGAATTATGAGGCCGGCGTATAAATGTGTTAAAAAGCGCCGCAAATATGTTGAAATGAGCAACCGCAAGGAAACAAACACATAATGACAGAAGCCTGAACAGCTTATACCTATCATACGATTGGCAGCCTTTGTTTGATAACAGAGGCTGCCTTTTGTGTTATAGCCCAGTCCCGGATTAGAGTTATGACCGGTTCCGGATTTGAGTGATGTCCCAGTCCTGGACATAAAAAAAGACACATCCGTAAAGGATGCATCTTCTGGTGACCCTAAGGAGAATCGAACTCCTGCTTCCGCCTTGAGAGGGCGGCGTCTTGAACCGCTTGACTATAGGGCCATAATCATGCTTCATCAGCGAGATGTATTATAGCACGCCAACTTCATGAAATGCAAGCACAATGAAATGCAAGCACATATGAAATCTCTCCGCCCTGAATGTATGGCCCGGCAGGGGATGGCGCACGATTGTTTTGTGCATCGGCATTAAATGATCAGGCGGCGGGGCTCCGGCCTGACAGTTTCATCTGATCAGCTGCAAACCAGTTGCATATGACACAGTAATTTCACATGCATATGATAAAATAAAGTGCTATAATATGAAGGTGTACATATGTTTGCTTTCTTTGAAATAGAAGCAGAATGAAAGAGGACTTGAATGAACCCGACGATACACATTGAAGGCGCCAGAGAGCATAACCTGAAAAATATCACGTTGGATATTCCCAGAGATAAGCTGGTTGTGCTGACAGGATTATCCGGCTCAGGAAAATCATCTCTGGCTTTTGACACGATATATGCAGAAGGGCAGAGGCGGTACGTTGAATCGCTTTCAGCCTATGCGCGTCAGTTTCTGGGGCAGATGGAAAAACCGGATGTGGACCATATAGAAGGTTTATCACCTGCTATTTCAATTGATCAGAAAACAACCAGCAAAAACCCGCGTTCAACTGTGGGCACGGTCACTGAGATTTACGATTACCTGCGCCTGCTTTACGCCAGAATTGGTACCCCGCATTGTCCGCAGTGCGGACAGGTGATTGAGCGGCAGACGGTTGACCAGATGATCGATTATCTGCTGACACATGCTGAAGGCAGCCGGATGATTATCATGGCGCCGGTTGTGCGCGGCCGCAAAGGTGAGTTCAATAAGCTGTTTAACGATTTTCGCAAAGCAGGCTATGCCCGCGTTCGTGTGGACGGTGACTATTATGAGCTGGATGAAGCAATCAGCCTTGACCGCAACCGTAAACACACCATAGAGGTTGTCATTGACCGGCTGGTGCATCGGCCAGGTATCAGAAGGCGCCTGGCTGATTCTGCCGAGGCGGCGCTGCATCTGGCCAGCGGTCTGATGCTGGTGTCCGTTCAGCCGCCGGATCTTGAACTTGAAAGCGAGGCGAAACCGGCTGAAACAACTTTTTCAGAAAATTTCGCCTGCCACCAGTGCAATATCAGCCTGGAGGAAGTGGCGCCGCGGATGTTCTCCTTTAATAACCCCTACGGTGCCTGTCCGGAGTGCAGCGGCCTGGGACAGATGACACATATAGATCCGGAACTCGTCGTCTTTGATCACAAGCTTTCGCTCAA
>SLHU01000023.1 GCA_007135995.1 Clostridiales bacterium
CGAAATGGTCAAGCCGCACGGCTTTGTGCTCGATTTCGTCGGCATCTTCGAGAAGCTGGAGAAGGCCCTGGCCTTTGACAGCGAAGAGATCAACGCCATCGTCAAGGACTTGAAGCTGCTCAAGGTGCTGTTCCAGAACAAGATGGACCAGCAGGCTCCGGGATACCTGGCCCTGATCGAGCGCAACTTTGACGACAAGGATGTCGATGCCCTGATCGAGCATTTTCGCGACCCGGAGCGACGCAAGGCGTTTTTCAAGGAATTCAAAGAGATCGAGATGCTCTACGAGATCATCTCGCCGGATGCCTTCCTGCGGCCCTTCATCGATGATTACGGCACGCTCGCGGCGATCTACGACGTTGTGAGAAAGGCCTACACCAGGCGGATACAGGTTGATCGCGATTTCCAGAAAAAGACCCGTGAGCTGGTCCAGAAGCATGTCGGGACCGGCTACATCCTGCCCGTCAACGAAATCCTGGAACTGAACGAAGACACGGTCAGGTATATCGCCGAGAACAAAGGCGGGGACGGGAACAAGATCATCAACCTGGTCAAGAGCATTGAAAAAAAGGCCGAGGAGGAGAGCGATGATCCGTGTCTCATCGCCATGGCCCAGCGCGCCCAGGCGGTACGGGAGCGTTTTGAGGATCGTCAGACCAGCACGGCCGAGGCGCTGGATGCGTTACTGCGGGAAGTGGAAGCGAATGAGGCGCGCAAAAGGGAGCAGGCGGAGAAGGGTTTTGATGGTTTGACCTATTTTGTCTATCGAACGCTCCTGGATGCGGAGATCAACGACGCGGAAGAGGTGAGCCGCACGATCAAACGGGCCTTTGTGGAATTTCCCAACTGGAGAAAGAGCGAAAACGCGCTGCGCGAGCTGCGCAAGAAAGTAACCTTCGCCGTTCTGGCCAACAGTGACGACCTGGAGCGGGTGACGGCCCTGGTGGATCAGCTTTTCAGGCTGCTGGAAAAGGCAAACCGGGTGTAATGTGACGGCGGCATTGGATCAAAAACGCGCGTTTAAAAATCGAGTCCATCACTGGGCGAAAAAACTGGACGTTGACGTGGTTTGGCTTGGCGTGCGTCCGATGCGGAATAAATGGGCTTCCTGCTCCACCAACGGATACCTCAACTTCAGCACGGATCTGCTCGGACTCCGGCAGGAGTTGTGGGACTACATCATCGTCCACGAGCTGCTCCACTTCTCTATTCCAAACCATGGCAAACTCTGGAAAACCCTGATGCGCGCCCACCTGGGTGAGTATGAGGCCCATGAAATCGAGTTGAAGAACATGGCGCATACCATTGCGCTCCAGCGAACACGCTAACGTGCGCCGTTGTGCTCGACGTTTGGAAACGGAACGGTGCAACAAGTCATTCCGACGAAAGCCGGAATCCAGTGCATGAATATGGACATGCATCCTCTATGCGGAATAGTTGCCAAACCGCAACCAAAGGCATTCGTCTCAAGACAAGCGCTTCAACTGATGTTTCAGCAGCAAGCGGTTCAGGTAGGTGAAGGGGGGCTTGGTCGCCATGTTCTTTCCGGCCAGGGCGCGCTCCGGTTGAAACAGCACGTCTCCAACGTGGCAAGTGGGGGCGACGCGGTTCAGGAAGCCGGCGCAACCGGCGCAATAGGTGACTATTAGGTCACCTTGGGCCTGGGCACGTCGCTTTTCGATCCAGGTCACGGCCAGGGCTGGATTTTTGAACCCCACGGCTCCGCCTTCCCCGCAGCACAGGGTCCGCTCCCCGCTGTCTCTCATTTCCCGAATGGCAAAGCCCCGGGCCTCCAGGAGCGAGCGCACGGCCTGGTGGACTCCGGCCTGATTCCGCAGGGGGCAGGGGTCGTGGACCGTGACCTGAACGGTCGTGCGCGGTGACGCCGACACGGCTTCTCTCTTCATTCGGGTCTGATATTGAGCCAGGACCTCGTACACGGTTGTGACCGTCAGCCCCTCTCCGTACTTCCTGAAGACCTTGTGGCAGTTGGGGCAGGCCACGACGACCCGCTCCACGCCCAGGGCCAGGAGGCGATTCCGGATGTTCTCGAATTGTTCGACAAAAAAGGGTTGTCGCCCCAGGTCATGGGACGGTTTGTGGCAGCAGTCCAGAACCATGGCCGCCTCTGGTTCACATTTGCGCAAGGCTTCGAACAATTTCCATGTGATTCGGGGACGGGTGCCGGGAAGGGTGCAGCCCGGAAAGAAGACCGTCTTGACGGGCGAGGGTGGATACCAGGCAAAGAGGCTGGAGTGGCCGCGTTTTTCGTAGCCGAGCAGCGGCGCGTAGGGCTTGAAGTCCACCAAACCCTGGTCCGCGGCCAGACGACGCAGAGCCAGGAACAGGTCGCCCGGAGCAAGCTCTTCCGGGCAGACCGCGGCGCAAAGGTTGCACAGACTGCACTCAAACGGATCGACGGTGCGTTCCCCGGCCAGCACCCGGCGGGCGATATCCCTGGGCATGCCGTACCTGGTCAAAAAGGCGCACCGGCGGACACAGGTCCCGCACTCGGTGCATCCGGCAACGGTCTCCTTTGCCGACTGGACCAGCTCAGGTCGTTGCCGACATTGCTCATCCATACCGTTCCCGAAGCATTCGGGCGGCCAGGACGATGTTCCGGATCTTGGCCGCGGCCACCTCTTCCACGTTGACGCAGCGGTTGGCGAAGCAGCCGAAGCCGCAGTCCGTGTTCAGAAAAAGCTGATCCGGTCGATAGTGGCGCAGCGCCAGTTCGGCCTTGGCCACGATTTCCTCGGGGGATTCCGCTTCGGTGGTCCGTGGGTTGACCACGCCCAGACCGAGTTCCCGGGGGCGGTCCGTTCCGGGCACGGCATCGGACAGGGCCTCCCCGACCACGGCGATCTCCCCGGCCCGGGGTGTGGCGTATTCCAGGACGAACTGATGAACGCGCATCCGGGTCAGGGCCGGCAGCAAGGGGGTATAATCCCCGGTGAGCAGGACGTCCTCCCGGGTGCTCCAGTTGCCCCGGCAGATATGCAGGCC
>SLHU01000087.1 GCA_007135995.1 Clostridiales bacterium
AAGCCATGCATGTTTTGTCCTTTGTCGCCTGGTGACAGCGTCTGCAAGGTGGCCAGAAGGCGGCCGGCATGTCAGAAAAAAAGATCAGAGCCAAACGTCAGGACCGCCATTTGAGCCGGTGAAAGCAGGTGTTCAGGATGAGTATAGAAAAAACTGAAAAAGCACAAACAGGAGACAACCAGGAACAAAAAAAACTGACGGTTATTCTGGCGACGGGTAATCAGGATAAGGTCAGAGAAATTGCGCAGATAGCTTCTGATGACAGGCTCTGCTTCATGACGATGCGAAAAGCAGGTTTTACAGATGAAATTATTGAAGACGGCAGCAGTTTTGCGCAAAACGCCCTGATTAAGGCCAGAGCCGTACATGCAGTGACCGGCGGCACCGTGATGGCGGACGACTCAGGGTTGTCAGTTGATATGCTCGATGGCGCGCCCGGCATTTATTCAGCCAGGTTTGCCGGTGATAAGGCTGACTACAAGACTAAAATAAACAAGCTGTATCAGATGCTTAAGCACTGGCCGCAAAGCCAGTGGCACGCTGCCTTCATCTGTGTGATCGCGCTGGTAATGCCCGACGGCAGTGAAAAAACGTTTTATGGCGCATGCCGCGGTATGATCACCAAGGAAGCGGCAGGCAGCAACGGCTTTGGTTATGATCCTGTTTTTTACATACCCTCACTTCAAAAAACAACCGCACAGCTTGAACCGGAGCAAAAGCATGCGATCAGTCATCGGGGCAAGGCGCTTCGCGCGGCCTGCCAGTATCTGCTTGACCAGATCCAGCCTACACGAATATGATGAAAGTATGAAACGTGTCAATCAACCAGCTGAAATTGAACATCTGGCTTTTGTGCCAGACCTGGATATACTTGTGTTTTCAGATTCTCACGGTGACAGCCGCCTGATCACACGCTGTCTGGATGCCTATCCCGATACTGGCCTGATCTTGCATCTGGGTGATCATGAATCATCACTGCAGCCGGCAATGCATAAAGCGAACAGGCCCTTTCTGGCCGTGGCCGGCAACTGTGACTGGCTGACGGCCGATCACCTGCCTGATGAACGCTTTTTTGTCTGCGCAGGCCTGGGCATCTATATGTGTCATGGGCATCTGTTTCATGTCAAGCGCGGCTATGGTGAGCTGCGCAGGCGGGTCAAAAAGCAGGATGATCCAATCAATCTTGTTTTGTTCGGACATACGCATATCCCTTTAGTCAGAACAGAAAGTCTGAATAACAAGCCGGTGATATTTGCGAACCCGGGTGCGGCCGGCAGACGTTTTTCGTCCGGTCACGTGTCGGCGTTGCTCATTCGCATCAGGAAAAACAAGTTGATTGAGATTCGGCACCTCAGTGAAGGCGATGTAAATGAAAGCGCGAAGCAGAGTCAGGCGGAAAAAGTTAATCCTTGACCAAATATGTCCGCGGTGATATAGTGTTTTTCACGGACAAATGTACGCGGTTGAAAGACAGTATGCTGACAACGGCATGTCTGACAGGTTGCCGACAACACAAAAGCGGGGGACAGGATGCTGAAAGATTCAGATAAACAGTCAGACATTGAATATTATCTGGTGAAGGCTGAGATGCTGCCGGAAGTCTTTTGCAAAGTGATGGCCGTTAAAAGACTGCTCAGTTCCGGAAAAGCAGTATCAATTAATGAGGCTGTCAAACGGATCGGCCTTAGCCGAAGTGCCTATTACAAGTATAAGGATGCTGTTTTGCCCTTTTATGAAACAACGCAGGGCCGTCTGGTGACCTTGATTTTCACGGTTGAAAATTTTCCGGGTATATTATCAGGTATCATCAATAGTCTGGCGAATGCCAAAGCGAATGTCCTGACGATTAACCAGAACATCCCGATAAACGGGCTGGCGGATGTATCGGTTTCAATCGAAACCGACCGCATGAATACAAAAATTAAAAACTTGCTTGACAACCTGGAACGGATTCCCGGGGTGCGGTCGTGCCGGATGCTGGCAAGAGATTAGATTTGACAAAGCGGCTTGCAGGTTTTGCCTGCAGGCGTTATGGTGATAGAAAGCATTATCGCTGAAGCTGATCCGTTCAGCTGAAGGCAGACAATAGGAGGATTACATGATAGGCATAGCGATTTTAGGATATGGTGTTGTAGGTTCCGGCGTAGCGGAGGTCTGCCAGATGAATCAGGCTGTGATCAGCCAGCGCGCCGGCCAGGCTCTGGAGGTGCGCCACATTCTGGATATTCGGACTTTTCCAGGCGATCCGTTTGTTGACAAGATCACGAATGATAAAGACAAGATCATGCATGACCCGCTTGTTTCAGTTGTGGTTGAGACCATAGGCGGGGTAAAGATTGCTTATGAACTAACGAAACAGGCACTGCGAAGCGGCAAGCATGTAGTGACGTCAAATAAAGAACTGGTTGCCACCCATGGTCCCGAACTGATGCGGCTGGCGGCAGAACATGAGGTCAGCTATTTATTTGAAGCAAGCGTGGGCGGCGGCATTCCAATCGTCAGACCCCTGCATAAATGCCTGGCCGCCAACGTTATTACCTCGATCACGGGGGTTTTGAACGGCACGACGAATTATGTGATGACCCGCATGGGCAGCAGTGAGATAGATTTTGATGAAGCGCTTTCTGAAGCGAAGGCGAAAGGCTATGCCGAACAAGATCCTACCGCCGACATTGAAGGACATGATGCCTGCCGGAAAATCGCGATTCTGGGCAGTATCACCTTAGGCCAGTTTATTGACAGCCAGCAGATTTATTGTGAAGGTATCAGTAAAATCAGAGTTGCGGATATGCGCTACGCCGCTGATCTGAATTGCAAGATCAAGCTGCTTGGACAGCTTAAGATGAACAGCGAAGGAAAGGCTGAGATCATTGTCGCGCCTATGCTGGTGCCTGGACAGCATCCGCTGGCGATGGCAGATGATGTGTTTAACGCGATTATGGTTGAAGGCAACGCGCTTGGTGAGGCCATGTTTTACGGTCGGGGCGCTGGTAAGATGC
>SLHU01000114.1 GCA_007135995.1 Clostridiales bacterium
CTGAAGGAAGTACCGTTGTGTTTGAAGGCATCCATAATTTTCTGACCCTTCCTTGGACCTATTATATGACTTCGGAGCGTTTTCCCAGCCACCTTGTTGCCTTAAACACGTATTCTACTCATCCTGGTGTCAGAAGCAATACACAAATTGGCGTCATTTACCTCTTGCTTGACGGACAGTCTATGGACCGTTTTCTGGGTATCAGCCAGGAAGATGATCAGACCCGCTATTATCTGATTGATCCGAATAACCAGACAGTCTATTCCAACGCGTCGCCATCAGGTGTGGCCTTCACTGCTTTTGATCGCAGCCTGCTGACGCCTGGTCAGGTTCAGCTGCTGACCATTGATGATCAGCGCTACTACGCCTATCAGACTTATAATGAACAAATCAGAATGCACCTGATCAGTTTGACCCCGGCCAGAGTCATTTTCAGCAATATTCAGCGGGTAGCCTTGCTGCAGGCTGCTGTTATTACAGTTTTAATGCTGCTGGTAGGCGTTATCTTAATTTTCTTTAACAGAAGTGCGGTCAGGCCGCTGCTGCAAATGTCGCATTATTTCAGGAATATCACCAAACGGGGCGGCAAACGCGAGCAGAACTTGGTGCTGAATCAGAATCTTGAGGTTTCCACCCTGGCTGACAAATTTAATCAGATGCTTGATACGATCGATCACTTGAACGCCCAGCTGCTTGACGCTGAACTCTACAACAAAAAAACAGAAATCGCGATGCTGAGAAATCAGATTAATCCTCATTTTCTATATAATACCCTGGAAACCATCAAAGGTATGTCGTATAAGGAAGGCTGTGAAGAGATCGCCTGCATGATTCATGCACTTGGAAGGGTTTACCGCTATAGCGTCAAATCACCGGAAAAAGTAATGCTCAGCCAGGAAGTCGCGATGCTGAATGAATATTTGTCGATTCAGAAGGTTCGTTTTGGCAATCGGTTTTCTGTTGATATCCAGATAGAAGACAGGTTGTTGTCCGCTGAAATTCCTAAAATGCTGCTGCAGCCAATCGTTGAGAACGCGATTCAGCACGGTCTTGAACTAAAAAAAGAGGGCGGTATTTTGAAGATCCTGGCTGGTGAAACAGAGGGTGATCTTGAGATTGCCGTCTTTGACAACGGAGCGGGATTCGATCGACAGACGTTGTCAAACATGTTTAGTGAAATGAAGAGCCAGACAAAAAACCAGAATCATGAAGATGTCATAAAAATAGGCGTCGCGAATGTACATGGACGAATCCGTCATGAATATGGAAAACCCTATGGACTTGATATAAAAAATGAGGAGGGGGTCGGTGTCAGTGTCATTCTGAAGCTGCCGCTGCAATTTAAAGAGCATGTATAAAGTGATGATTGTTGATGATGAGCCCTGGATTATTACCAGTTTAATGCACGGAATTAAATGGGAAAAAGCCGGTTTTGAAGTCGTCGCGACAGCAACTGACGGAGAAGAAGCGCTGAACATGATGAAAACGCAAAGACCCGATATACTGGTTACAGATATCCGGATGCCGGTGATGGATGGTCTGGAACTGATCAAGCGAGCCAGCGTTGACTTGCCCTATCTGAAATTCATCATTATCAGCGGTCATGCTGAATTTGAGTACGCACGGCGGGCAATGGCATACGGTGTCGCGAACTATTGTCTGAAACCCGTTGATGGACAAGAGATGACGCAGACGCTCAACGAGATAAAAAATGAACTGGATCAGGCGTTCGACCAGAGAATCAATCTAATCCAGACTTATATTGAACGTGAAGATAAAGAAGGTTGTCTGCGCTTTTTTAAGCAAATTGGTTTTGCCTGGTCAGAAACTAATCAGATACGGGTCGTGGCCGGTCAGCCAGTTGACGCGTTCCTTCTTGACAGACACCATCAGCTTTATCTGATATCAGAACAGCAGTTTAGTTTAATCAAGAAAAAGCCGCAATCAGTCAGTACAGGTGTATCACGACCAATCAACGATCCTCTGCGCCTCGACAAAGCAGTCAGCGAAGCGTTGATTGCCCGGGCACAAAGTTTTATCACCCGTCAGCCGGCCCTCACTGTTTATCATCGTCCTGATGCCGCACCGCTGCGCGTCAAGCTAGATGAGCTGCGCAGCACTGTTTCAGAAAAAAACGTAAAAGCCGCATCACATGTACTCGATGCGTTAAAAGAAATCCTGCTAAGCCGGGATTATCAGATCAAGCAGGTATATGACTGTTATGCCCGGATTCTTGATATGACAGGTGCATTTGAATCGAAGGACGAAGTACCTGAGCAGGAGGCTTTATACTATCTTGAAAGCTGGCAGGAACTGATCTCACTCTACCGTCACATCGACGACATGTTTGAATCTCTCAAGCAGCAGCTAAGCGAATCAATCAACCAGGAAGATGACAGCTGCAGCATGGAGAAGTCCGGCAACCTGACAGATACCATTATCCGCTATCTTGAAGCCCATTATTCAGAAGACATCAGTCTGTCAAAGCTGGCTGAAAAGTGTCATGTTACAAACAGCCATATGTGCCGCTGCTTTAAACAGAGAACCGGTACAACCTTTACAGCTTATCTTGTCGATATTCGTCTGAAGAGAGCAAAGCATTTATTAAAGTCCACAAATCTTCACATATCAGAAGTGGCTGAGCACTGTGGTTTTGAGAATTACTTTTATTTTGCCCGTCTGTTTAAACGATCTTCCGGTATGACGCCAACCCAGTACAGAGAGCTTGAAGCCGCAGACAAACAATAGCAATATGCATCAATATTTTCTTGTTTTCAAAGGTTTAGTTTGTGAATAAAAACACTCATATCTCAATTTTGTGAATAAAATATCAATTTTGTATATATAGCATGCAAACCATGTCTATAGACAGGCATGGTTTTATTTTATACACTATTTGTACACAATAACTTATTTTCACTCTATTTGTTAAGTTGATTTATATATTTTATCTACAGCCCGCGAAAATGATTGTGCTGCGAAGGAGGCCATGCATGC
>SLHU01000415.1 GCA_007135995.1 Clostridiales bacterium
TCGAGCTGACTTTATACAATGGCTATGATCATTACTCTGATAAGCAGATTGGCCTGAAACTGGGCTATGCCAAAGATTACAAGTCTTTTGATGATCTTTTCTCTGCCTATCAGAAGCAGGTTCAGTATTTTGCTGAAATCAAAATGAGAGGCTCGAATCAGATTGAGCAGCTCTATGCCCGGTACATGCCGGTGCCTTTTCTTTCCGTTCTGACCAATGACTGTATCGCCAAAGGCAAGGATTATCATGCCGGCGGTGCCCGATATAATACATCATATATTCAAGGGGTGGGCATAGGTTCGGTCACTGATTCACTGGCTGTGCTGAAATACCTGGTCTATGAGCAGCAGCTGGTTTCCGCTGATGAGCTGATGACAGCGATTGATGCTGATTTTGATGGTTTTGAACATCTGCAGCAGACACTTAAAACGAAAGCACCTAAATACGGTAATGACGATGACTTGGCCGATGATCTGATGAAGTCTGTTTTTGATCTGTACGACCAGACTGTCAGCAACCGGCCAAATGCCAGAGGCGGCATGTACCGGATTAACATGCTGCCGACAACCTGTCATGTATATTTCGGCGAGGTGATGCGCGCCAGTCCGGATGGACGAAACGCAGGCAAGCCGCTGTCTGAGGGCATTAGTCCGGTGCAAGGGGCGGATCGTCTGGGTCCGACCGCTGTGCTGAAATCGGCAGCTAAAATGGATCACCTGCGGACAGGCGGTACCCTGCTTAACCAGAAGCTTTCGCCGCAGATTCTGCAAAATATACGCGGCATAAAAGCGATGGCCAGCCTGATCCGCACGTACTTCGCGATGGACGGGCATCATGTTCAGTTTAACGTTATCGAAAGAAAAACACTCATTGAGGCGCAGAAGAATCCGGGTGCCTATAGTGGACTGATTGTCAGAGTTGCGGGCTACAGCGATTACTTCAAAAACCTGAGCCTGCCTTTGCAAAACGAGATTATTGAACGTACTGAGCAAAAGCAGGTCTGATTGTACTCAATGAAACAGCCGGTCTGGTATAACAGACGGACCGGTTCGTCTGACAGGATCGATCATCCGTCCCTGATCGGTGTGCAAAAGACACCGAACGAAAGGAAGCGATATGGAACTGCATCAACCCCTTTTTAAACCTTTTACAACCAGTGAAATCAAGCCGTCCGGCTGGCTGCTGCGCCAGCTGAAGATTCAGGCCGAGGGTCTGTCCGGCCATCTGGATCTGTTCTGGCCTGACATTAAGGACAGCCAGTGGGTTGGCGGAGCGGCAGAAGGCTGGGAGCGCGTGCCTTACTGGCTCGACGGATTTATTCCCCTGGCTTGGCTTCTGGACGATGAGAACCTGAAAAAACGCGCAACCCGTTATATAAATGAGATATTGTCCCTGCAGTCAGACGATGGCTGGATCTGCCCTGACAATCACGAAGATCGCTCACGATATGATGTGTGGGCAAAACTGCTGATGCTCAAGGTTCTGATTGTCTATTATGAATCAACCCGCGATCCGCGCATTGAACCGGCGGTTGAGAAAGCTTTGCGGGCGCTCGACAAGCATATTGACCACTCGCCGCTGTTTAACTGGGGACAGGCACGCTGGTTTGAAGGCCTGATCGCCATCTGGTGGCTGTATGAGCGTACACAGGCACACTGGCTTTTGGATTTGGCGTCCAAGCTGCAGAGTCAGGGATTTGACTGGTTTTCTTTTTTCCGGCACTGGCCTTACAGGAAACCAGACGGCAAAGGCCGCTGGAGCTATATGAGCCATGTGGTGAATAACGCGATGATGCTCAAAGCAGGTCCGCTTTTCTGGCGGATGAGCGGTGAAAAATCGCATCTGGAGGCGGCTGACAGCGCGGTGCGCCTGCTGGATAAGTATCACGGCATGGTGACCGGTGTGTTTACCGGTGATGAATGTCTGGCCGGCACGAGTCCGGTGCAGGGGACTGAGCTGTGTGCGGTAGCTGAATACCTGTATTCACTACAGCATCTGGTTGCCATAACCGGTGAGGCGAAGTGGGCGGACAGGCTGGAACAGATTGCCTATAACGCGCTGCCGGCGACTTTTAGTCCGGATATGTGGACCCACCAGTATGACCAGCAAGTGAACCAGATGTCCTGCACCCGGCAGGATGAACCTTTATTTAATACAAACAGCGGTGACGCCAATCTGTTTGGCCTGGAACCGAATTATGGCTGCTGCACAGCCAATTTAAGCCAGGCCTGGCCGAAGCTGGCTATGTCAACCTTTATGGAAAGCTCTGACGGCGTGGCTGCTGTTGTTTATGCACCTTCAGTTTTGGCGACAACCATTCAGGGTTCGGAAG
This sequence comes from Clostridiales bacterium, assembly GCA_007135995.1. Lineage (GTDB taxonomy): Bacteria > Bacillota > Clostridia > Saccharofermentanales > UBA5734 > SLHU01. The sequence goes on from SLHU01000415.1 coordinate 2,333, forward strand.
TTTCCATAAAAATGGAAACAGATTATCCATTCCGGGATACCATACATTTTATTGTTCATTCTGAAGAAAAAACGATCTTTACACTCTGGCTGCGGATTCCTCAGTGGACAAGCGCGGCAGAAATTGAGATAAACGGCAGCGTTATTCCGGTTGAACCGGCTTTGCAGGCTTCATTTTACCCGCTTCGGCGGTTCTGGGAAGGCGAGACCTGCTTCAGCCTGAAACTGCCCATGACCCCCTCTCTTGTTTCAAGGCCAAATACTTTAGTCGCGATTGGCCGCGGACCGCTCGTCTATTCTCTGCCGATCCCCGAAAAATGGGTACAGATCAACCAGGAAATGCCTGGGCATGAGTACCCGCACTGTGATTATGAAGTGCTGCCGGCAGGCCCGTGGAACTACGGGCTTTGCCTGGATGAAGCAGAGTTAGAGCAGTCCATAAAGGTGGAAGAAAAGCCGCTGGGTGAAGCTGTGTTTTCGCCTGATGGCGCGCCGGTTGTGATTAAAGTCAAAGGCAGAAAAGTTGACTGGGAGATGAAGCAAGGCGCGGCGACACCGGTTCCGGGTATGAAATGGGTCGCTGAGGAAGTGGAAGACCTGCAGCTGATCCCGTATGGTTGCACCAATCTTCGCATGACCGAGATGCCGCTGGTCA
>SLHU01000039.1 GCA_007135995.1 Clostridiales bacterium
CGGACAGCGGCTCCGTTTGTTGATTCATTATCCGAACAGTATGACGGAACAGCTCATATCGTGAAAATTAATGTTGATGAAGCTCAGGCGCTGGCCAGGCAGTTTGGTGTCTCGTCCATCCCCTTGTTTGTCGTGATGGTGGACGGCGAGGTAGTTGATCAGACAATCGGGTTTTCTGACGCGATGAAGGACGATCTGAAAGCGATGATTGACAGGCAGCTGCAGCACTAAATCTAAAGACCTCGGTCTCTGCCTGGCAGCCGCGGTCATAAAACATGTCTGAAAATGGTCAAGGCTCACATGAACTGAGCTGGTTTCATTGAGTCAGTTTCACATTGATTAAGAATTCAATCTATGTCTTGCATCTGATTCACTCGTATGTCAGAATATCTTAGATGATTCTGTTATTCAAGTGGAATCGGAGTGTTTATGGCATTCAACATGAAAAAACCAGTAAACGTTTTTATCAGGCTTGGGATCACGAGCGCTGACAGGCTTTTGCCGGCCATCGTCAGCGCGATATTTGCCTGTTGTTCAAAGCGGCTGCATACAAGCTGATCTCATTTATAATGGCGGGCCGGTGTTAGTGCGCTGCGATTCGCGGAAAGGTGGCCAGATGAAATCAGATCCGGATATAAATCAGGGAATGAAACGAAGTCATAAGCCTTTCGTTGAAGATAATGAAAAAAAGCACAAATGGGTGCGTCTGCTGATGGTTGTTGTTTCGATCCTGCTGCTGGCTGCTGGTCTCTGGCGAGATGAAGCAGCATTTGTTATGCGCCGCGCGATCAGTATATGTCTGGAGTGTATCGGCATTGGCTAAGATAAAGATAAAAAAACAGATCAGAAAGCGAATGGCTGTTCAGGCTGGTGCGGCTTTATTGGGGAATGCCTATCTTCCCGGTTTTGTCAGAGGCACGATCTACCAGGGTCAGCTTAAAAAATTGTGTCTGCCTGGCCTAAACTGTTATTCATGTCCCGGTGCACTGGGTGCCTGTCCAGTTGGTGCGCTTCAAAACAGTATCGCAGACCCCCATCTGAGAATCAGCTTTTATGTTTTAGGTTTTTTAATGCTGATCGGCAGTTTACTTGGCAGGTTCGTCTGTGGGTGGCTATGTCCGTTTGGTTTAATTCAGGATGCACTTCACAAAATTCGTTCTCAAAAATGGCGTCCGGAAAAACGACTCGTTCTTCATAGAAATCTTTTATGGGCCAAATATATGTTTTTAGCAGTCTTTGTTCTTATCTGGCCATTTATAGGGCGGGTTTTATATGGCTATGGTGATCCGACATTCTGCAAATATATCTGCCCTTCAGGCACAATCATGGCTGGATGGCCGCTTGTTGCCGTAAATGAAGCCTTAAGACAGCTGGCTGGTTTCTTGTTTGGCTGGAAATCTTTGCTGCTTGTGATGATCCTGCTGCTGGCTGTGACATTATACAGGCCTTTTTGTCGATATATCTGTCCGCTGGGAGCGATTTATGGTTTTTTCAATCGGATCAGCCTGTACCGCATACGCGTTGACCAGAAAAAATGCACACAATGTGGTGCTTGTACAAGACAGTGCCCGATGGCTGTCTCTGTTCCTGCTGATGGTAATACGCCCGAGTGTATTCGATGTGGTGAATGTGAAGCGGTATGTCCATATGATGCTATAAAGTGCGGGTTTCCCGCAAAAGAAAAAACTGAGGAGAAAAGCCTTGCGTAATGTTCTGCAGTTTTTGAGGCCCTATAAGAAACATCTGGTGATTGGTCCTGGCTTCAAACTTGCGGAAGCTATTCTTGAGCTGCTGATTCCGCTGATGATTGCCGCGATGATTGATCAGGGTATTCGGACGGGTGATCAGGGGCTCATATGGAGATATGGACTGCTGAGCCTGCTGATGGCATTAACAGGTCTTGCCTGTGCCACGATATGCCAGTATACAGCATCATTGGCGTCTCAAGGCTTTGGTACAGATCTGCGCCATACGTTATTTGAGCACATGAATCATTTATCACTAAGTGAAATCGATCGTCTGGGTGCATCATCACTGGTAAACAGGTTGACAAATGATGTCAATTTACTTCAGCAGGCAGTTGCGATGCTGATCCGCCTGGTTGTACGCGCACCATTTCTGAGTATTGGCGGGCTTGTTATGGCCATGACAATTGATCTGCGTCTATCCTTGATCATCATGTTGACACTGCCGTTGTTTATTGCCGTTGTTTATCTTATTATGAGCCGTTCAATTCCGCTTTACCGGCAAATCCAGCAGAAAGTGGATGCCCTGATGCGGCATGTACTTGAAAACCTTACGGGTGTCCGGGTTGTTCGGGCATTTTCCAGGCGTGCGGAAGAACAAAAAAGATTTAGAAGCCTGAACCATGACGTGGCTGCTCTCCAAATCAAAGTGGGAAAGATATCAAATCTGCTGAATCCGGCAACAACCTTCATCCTTAATGCCGCTATAGCAGCTATTCTCTGGTTTGGCGCGTTTCAGATAGAAGCCGGCAGCCTGACACAAGGCCAGATTATTGCATTGACGAATTACATCGGACAGATTCTGGTGGCTCTCGTTGTCGTGGCGAATCTTGTCATCCTGTATACGCGCGCGTATGCCTCGGCAGGTCGTGTCTCTGAAGTGCTGGCTGTCAGTCCGGCCAGACAGCTGCTGGCATTTGACCAAGCTGAAATGCCTGATGGCGGACAAAATAGAAAAACCAGCCGCACACCTGCGACTGAAGAGGACAGGCAAAGCAGCTGGCTTGAATTCAGACATGTCAGATTCAAATATCCTCATGCAGGCGCGCCTGTTTTTGAGGATCTTAATTTTGAGATTGAACAGGGACGGCTGGTCGGTTTGATTGGTCCCACTGGTGCAGGTAAATCGACGATTGCCTGGCTCATGCTGAAAATATGGTCGCTGGATGAAGGCGCCATTCAGGTTTTCGGGCATGATCTTGAAGAGCTGTCTCCGGCAGCCATAAAGGAAATGATAGC
>SLHU01000128.1 GCA_007135995.1 Clostridiales bacterium
CCGAATAAAAGATAACCGGCAGCTTTATGAAAGTTTGGACGATGACGGCGCGCAGAGATCATGAAAACAGCCATCATGATGATCAGCGCCGGATATTGCAGGCTGTAATACTCAGACGGGACTGAAAGACCGCCAGGTGTTACGGCAGCAGACAGGCCGATGACGAACAGGATATTCAGAATGTTCGCTCCGACAATGTTTCCCAGCGCCAGCTTTCCATGGCCTTTGCGTATGGACTGCAAGGCCAGAATCAGCTCTGGCAGGCTTGTGCCGAAAGCGATGAGTGTTGAAGCGATGATACTTTGCGGGATGCCAATTCTGATCGCTGTTATCTCAACCGATGAAATAAGTATTTTTGATGAAATAATAACCGCTGCAATGCCGCCAGCCATTTTTAGCAATGTCGGCAAAATCGAAATATGATCGGGCTTATCCGATAGACCCGCTTCAGCCGGTACGCCTGGAAGCCCTTTGCGGGACCATCGGATGGAGGTATAGATATACACGAATAATAAAGACACAAAAACGAAACCGCTGAGCCGGGTGACTGTACCGCCAGCCGTCCGAGTCAGAAAAGGCAGGCTGACAATGACAATCGCCAGATTAACAGCGACCATAATGATTCCCTGACGCTTTACCAGTGAGTGATCAATCGGGACTTGGCCGATCATCACGATCAATCCGAGAATCAACCCGGTATTCGCGATTACAGAGCCAATGCCATTTCCCAGTGACAACCCTGACTGGCCGCTGATGGCTGCCAGAACAGAAACACTGGCTTCCGGCAGTGTCGTACCGATCGAAATGATCGTAGCGCCGATAATCATCTCGGGAACACCCCAGTACAAAGAAAGCTTGACAGCCTGGTCAACCAGTATGTCAGCACCTTTCCCGAGCACATATAACATTACCGCGATAATTAAAATCAGCAAAAAGGTAGGCAGATCAACCAGCAGTTGATTCAGCAAGGTATCCATATCATCAGCTCCACACTAGAATTATGCTTCTTTGTCAGCAGGTGTTTCCGGTTTAACATCAGAACAGTCAGGTACAGTGTAAAAGAAACAAAAAAAAACACTGCGGCTTGACCATATGCAAAAATGCATATCAATCTGCCACAGAGTCTCGCCAGACATACCTGATGCCAATGAAGCCGGGATCAAACCCGATCCGTACTGACGACTTCATTCCAGTTGGAGGCTACTCCCTCTATCAAGGTCAGTGTATTTTATTCAATGATGATTGTCAAATGAAACTTTTTTACTGAAAGCCATGCGGCTTCAGGATACGTGTGACCGTGCCGGCAAAATCATCTTCAGCACCCCATGAAAAGCGGAAAATCGCGCCCTGGCCACCCCCGGCACCAATCGCATCCACATAAACAAAATCGTTTTCGCCACTGACCACAACAGTTAGGCTGGCCCGGTTTGAGGTGCGCATATAATACTTTTCAAACACCATGACATATAGTGTCGCCGAGCCGGTGTTTCGTTCAACTGAGTCAACCAGTGTGCAGGATAATCCGCTGTTTTGAATTTCGCGTTTAAGTAAATTGACTGTCTCATCGACAGAACCACGTCCCTGAAGAGATACTTTCGCCATGTAGAGCCTCCTTATAATCGTCTGATCAGCGGTTGTTAATCACGCGTACCCGGATAATGCCATCCACTTTTTTCAAATTATCAACCACTTTTTGCGGACATTGACCGGATATTTCAAACACCGCATAAGCATAATCATGTCTGCTGCGGCTGGACAGATTTTCAATATTGATCTTTTCGTTAGAAAGCGCCGCTGATATCTGAGCCAGAATGGCCGGAATATTTTTATGGATCACGCAGATGCTTTCATCGCCGCCTTTCGGATTGATCAGATTGGGAAAATTAACACTGTTTTTTATGTTGCCGTTTTCCAGATAATCAATGAGCTCCTGAACCGCCATCACAGCGCAGTTTTCTTCGCTTTCTGGTGTTGAAGCGCCAAGGTGCGGAATCGCGATCGCGTTTTTCATTTTCATGACAGCCGCGGTGGGAAAGTCGGTTACATAGCGAGCGACTTTCCCGCTGTCCAGCGCCTTGGCCATGGCTTCATCATCTACCAGGTCCGACCGGGACAGGTTAATAATACGCACCCCCGGTTTCATCAAGGCAATTTTTTCTTCGCAGATAAAGTGCTTTGTTTCAGGATTTGAGGGTACATGAATCGCAATATAGTCACAGTTGTCAAAGATAATCTGCGGGTCGGCTGCCCGCTTGACACTGCGCGACAGCATCCAGGCACTGTCAACGGTGATATAAGGGTCGTTGCCGTAAACTTCCATGCCCAGTGACGCGGCAGTATTGGCAACCATCACACCGATCGCGCCCAGACCAAAGACCCCTAAAGACTTGCCCATCAGTTCAGGACCGGTGAACATGCTTTTCCCTTTTTCGACAGCCTTGGGCAGATCAATATCATCGGGCTGTTTTTTCACCCAGTCTATGCCGCCGGCGATGTCGCGGGAGGCGAGCATTAAGGCAGCGATCATCAGTTCCTTGACGGCATTGGCATTCGCTCCGGGTGTATTGAATACAACAATTCCATTTTCTGAGCAGCGCTCAACCGGAATATTGTTGACACCGGCACCGGCCCGGCTGATCGCCTTCAGATCGGCCGGAAAATCCATATCATGCAGTGAAGCGGACCGGACGAGAATCGCGTCGGGATTATCCGTTTCGCTGCTGACTTCATACTTCTGATTGTTAAAAAGTGCCAGTCCGCTGTCTGATATCTTATTCAATGTCTTGATTTTATACATTCGATTCAAACCCCTTCATAAATGTGATGAGCGCGTCAACACCCTGCTCAGGCATCGCGTTATAAATAGAAGCCCTCATACCACCCACACTGCGATGTCCCTTAAGATTCACCAGTCCGGCTTTTTCAGCTTCCAGACAGAACGCCTTGTCAAGCGCCTGATCACCCGTTACAAAGGTGACA
>SLHU01000014.1 GCA_007135995.1 Clostridiales bacterium
ATGTTGTATAATTCGGTTCTTTCAATCAGCCACCAATTTCCTGCTTAACAATGTAGCGCTTTTTGGGTGGTTTATCATTTCGTGGACGGGTAGCTCAGTTGGTAGAGCATCGGACTTTTAAGTCGCCACGAAGCGGGTTTGCAGCGCACAAAACCCAGCAATATCAGACGGATTACGAAATCGTTTTCCATTTCAACGCCCTCCCCGGTCGCCCTCCGGTACTTTGTCCTTCTCTCTTAGATGGCAACAAAACCCATGCCTTCTGGAAACACTGAGTAACGTCCCAGACCGGTGGCAACGTCTATACGGCAACCCCCATCCCCAGGACTTTTCCCGCCTTTAATATCTCGTCGTCGCAAGTGCCTTAGCTCCATCCTCCCGAAAAAAAAATGCGGGAAATCCCTATACTCGCCAAAGTATAGGGATTTTTTCTGTCTGGGTGCTGAAAGCCTGTAATAGTGCCTGAAGAACAAAACAACAACTGAAAGGAGGCTAACTATGCTCAATTTCAATGATGGCGTATCAATTGATACCAGTGGTCCGTTGCGATGTGTATCGCGCCATGACGGTTTATACGTCGTGGGAGACGGTATGTGTATCCCGGTTGCGGATGGCAAAGAAGCAAGCGAAACCATACGTGAGATGCTGGCTGGCAAGGAAGAACACGGTATGACAGGCGAAAACGGCTCGAACACGCCGTAAATGGCCATCCGGCCACCTGAAGTGAAATCACGGACACAAGTCAACGCAATGCAATGGCATTGCAAGGAAAGGCTGTATTTTATGGTAAAACAAATATATAGAGAGGACGAAAAAAGGGAGGCGCAAGAAGTCGTACATGCGCTCAGCAGATGGGTTAATTGTATGACCCACGAAAACCAGCTGTTTGTCCAGGCTGTTATGCAAGAACATCGGACACTGCAACAACAAATTTTTGAGGTAATGCTGGCTTGCATCGAAGAATGGGCGGGGACCGAGCATTATGATTTGCGCAACGAGTTCACGGTCAAGAAATGTAAGCAGATCATCGAACTGTTCCCCGGGGGCGCACACACGCCGCTTATCTGATTTCAGAAACAATTCAAAACGAGTAATACCTTCTCTGGCTGTTTTTTCAGGATTTTGAAAATCCATCTCGCAATTCCAAACACGGACAGCTAACTGGGCATAACGCTGCACATCCTGTTTGAGCGTATATTTCATAAAGGCAGGAAAAATCACAGCCAGGCCCGCGCCATGGGCGACATCATACAGTGCTGATAACTCATGCTCAATCTGGTGACTGCTCCAGTCCTGCTCACGACCAACCCCGCACGAATTATTATGGGCGATCATGCCGGCCCAGAAAATATTCGCTCTCGCGCCATAATGTTCCGGTTCTTCAAGAACGACCGGAACTTCTTTAATCAGTGTTTTAAGTACAGACTCGCACAGACGGTCGGTCATCTCAACATCCGTGGTATTAGACAGATAGCGCTCGAGAATATGCGCCATAATATCCGCGCAGCCACAAGCGGTCTGATAAGGAGGCAAAGTAAAAGTAAGTTCGGGATTCATGATTGAGAAAACAGGTCTGATTGATTCATGGCCCAGGCCTCTTTTCAACATACCGTCCTCATGTGTAATAACAGATGAATTCGACCCTTCACTGCCAGCGGCTGGAATTGTTACAACAGTCGCGACCGGCAGCGTGTTCTCAGGCTCAGCTTTGTCGTCGTAAAAATCCCAGAAATCACCATCATAAGGAACGCCGACTGCGATTGCCTTCGCTGAGTCAATCGCGCTGCCGCCGCCAAGGCCGATCATGAAATCTACTTTTTCGCGCCTTGCCATTTCAATGCCCTCATAAACAAGACCGCTTCGCGGGTTAGGTTGAGCGCCACCCAATTCACAATAGCCGATTCCAGCCTCGTCAAGAGAAGCCTTCACCCGGTCGAGCAGGCCACTTCTGACCACAGAGCCGCTTCCATAATGGATCATGACTTTGGTTCCGCCGAATTTTTGAACATACGCGCCTGTCTCATTCTCAGTTCCTTTTCCAAAAACAAAGGTTGTCGGACTGCAAAAAACAAAATTCTGCATGTAGATCTCCTTTCATGTCTGCTGTTGTGAAGACACAACATTTTCGCAATGACTCTTTTCTATCAAATCTTTATTCAACTATCATAAAACTAAATATTCAAAACGCAATGAAGATTCTTACTCATTTGACTCTGACCTTTCATTATCCAGCGGCTGACTTTCTTCCGGTTGTGATGTGTGCTCAGATAGCGGACCGGCTTCTGACAGCTGGCCTTCTTCCGGCAGCTTGCCGTTTTCTGCCGCCTCTCCATCAGCGTCAATACAATCAGCGGGCTCAACAACAGCTACATCAACCACTTTACCTTCTCTGGTCCGCATCAGTGTTACGCCTTGTGTGATTCGGCTCAGAACAGGTATTTCAACTGCGGCCATTCTGATGATCACACCACTGTCGTTGATCAGGATAACATCAGCGTCTTCTGTGACAAGTGCCACATCCGCGAGCAAACCCGTTTTTTCAGAAGGCCGGTACGTGATCAGCCCTTTTCCGCCGCGTGTCTGTTTTCTGTATTCATCGAGTTCTGTTCGCTTACCAAACCCTTTTTCTGATATAACCAAAATTGTTTTATCAGACACGGCAGGCACCATACCAATAACCACATCATCCTGGTCAAGCTGGATGCCGCGAACCCCCTGTGTGTTACGCCCTGTTTTCCTGACGTCAGACTCAGTGAATCGAATTGCCATACCTTTTTTTGTGACCAAAACCATATGCTGCTGCTGTTTTGTCAGGTCAACCCCTATCAACTCATCCTGCTCCCGGAGATTAACCGCGATCAGCCCGGCTTTTGAGATATTAGCGTAGTCTTTCAGTCTTGTCTTCTTCACCATGCCATATCTTGTTGCCATCATCAAGCTAACATCCTGGTCAAACGAACGAATAGGAATAACTG
>SLHU01000171.1 GCA_007135995.1 Clostridiales bacterium
ACCCGTTGAAAATGTGCTGGCATTTATCCTGGAAAATTATTACATGAGTGATTTCGAATCAGGCAGCCCGGCAGCAGATGATGCGATGGAATTTATATACGACAAAGCAAATCCATTCGAGCAGCGCTATGAGCGTTTCGCCGCGATTTATGAAAAATCAAATATGACATCGTATGCACGTGCCATGCAGCGAGGCCTGAAATTAACCTGGGGTGTCGATAAAATCGACTTGCCTTCACTTAAAAAACTTGAATCAGATATTGCTGGACGCAGCCAGTCATTCTGCGATGATTTACTCGATAAGTACCAGATCAAGGCGATGATCGTCGATACAGATATCGATCCGTATGTCAGCGGTCAGTCAGACCAGTATTCTGAAAAATGCCGTTTCGCTTTTCCTTTGCCCAAATACCACAATATTCACAGCATCAACGATCTGCAGCCGGTCGAAAGACAATTAGGCAGAAAAATAAACGCTTTGGATGACTATCTTGAAGGATTTGAGTCCTATCTGAAAAAATGCATTGACTTCGGAGTAATCTGCATTAAGGATCAGACTGCTTACCGGAGAATCATCCACTACAAAAATCCGCCGCGGGCTGAAGCTGAAAAGGTGTTCAACCAGATCATCTCAAATCCGCGTGATGTTTTTGGCGATGAACAGGTCCGGGTGCTCGATGACTGGCTGTTCCACTATTTCATGCGGCTGGCTCGTAAATACAGTTTACCTGTTCAGCTTCATACCGGCCATATGGCCGGGATCAGAAATGATATTGCCAAGACGAATGCGGTTCACCTGACGAATGTACTGGAGATGTATCCGGAAGTCCAGTTTGACTTGTTTCACGGAAACTGGCCCTATATGGGTGAACTGCTGTTCCTCGGCAAAAATTATCCGAATGTAAGCATTGATATGTGCTGGGTGCAGGCCGTTGATCCGCTTTACTCAGTGGAAATGATGAAAAGAGCGCTGGTGACTGTGCCTCACACAAAACTACTGGCCTTTGGCGGAGATACGATTCGTCCGGAATGGACAATTGGTTACCTTGACCAGGCCAGGGACAACACCGCCTTCGCCCTTTCGGAGATGGTGGACTGCGGCTGGCTGGCACTTAGCGAAGCGAAAAAGGTCGCTGAAGACTGGTTTTTCAACAACCCTAACAACCTTTTTAAACTCGGCCTTTGAAAACTGGCCTGATCCCGTTCTTTGCCTTCCGTTTTCGCAGCCTTCCGTTTTCGAACGTGGTACGCACAACCAAGCCTTCCGTTTTCGTACGTGGTACGCTAAGCGAAAGGGTTGCGGCCGACCGCTTGCCAGCGAACTGGTGTTACAAGGAGAATTACAATGTCTTTATCAGCACTGATGTCCCGACTGCAGATAACTGAGACGCCTGCGTCGTGGACTCGACAATTTGAATTTGCACGTGGCACACTCAACGATCATGTCCTGCCTGATCTAGGCACACTGCGGCAATTTTGCGCTCAGCATCATCTGCCGGAAACACAGACGAAGCAGCTGCTTAGTTGTCGCGAGATGATTCTGAACCAAGAGGACTATCTGCTCCTGTGGCATCTGTATTACACTGTTTTACTAGTGATACACGACTGTCAGGATGAACACTGGCAAACCTGGCCGGCACCCGCTCAATTTCCGGAAGGTGATTTTTCAGTCTTTCGTACGCTTCTGATGCTGGCTCATTTCGACGCACTGACTGACTTAGTCAGGTTTCACCAGCTGCCTGAATCCTTGATTGACGATGCTGTCCAAAGCCTGATCGGAATCACCGGTAGGCACTTTGAAGATGAAGGCTTTTACGGCATCAGCAACAATAAAATGTGGTGGCAGCAGCTATTTATGCGCGGCATGATTTTTCGGGTCGGAAGGCTTCAGTATGAGATCAGCAGCTATGATAACAAATACAAAATCTATCAAAATCAGTCGGGTGACACAGCTGTGCTCTGCGCTGATTCTGATGCAAGATATGATGAGCAGGGATTGCTTTCGGCAACCGGCATCTATCATCCGGCTTTCATGGAAAGCCCGCGACACATCACGGGTTACGGGTATGATGCATCTGGCTGCTTCGTTCCTGAAAAAATCAGGCTTTCGCGCCGGGACTGGCAGCCTGCTCTTGAAACAGGCGATGACGTGCTGTCTGTGCATATTCCGGCAGACGGCAAACTGACGCCATCTCTTGTTGAGGCGTCACTTGCACAGGCACTCGATTTCTGCCATCGTTATTTTCCGAACAAACGCTTCAAAGCGTTTGTCTGCCATACCTGGCTGTTCAATACGCAGCTGCAGATGTTCCTGCCGGAAAACTCAAATATCCTCGCGTTCCAAAAGCTTTTCCGGATTATGATGGAGCATCCTGATGGATATTGCCTGTTCAGTTTCGTATTTGACCAGCCTGCCTGTCCGCTGGAAAAGCTGCAGCCTAAAACACGTTTTCAGCAGCTGGTCCTTGATCATGTCAAGGCAGGCAAAAAGCTCTACGGTGGTTTTGGCTATCGTCTGATACGATAAGAATACTACGTGGCACAACACAACCAAGGGCACGCGGTTTTCGAACCCCTCTTCGAGCTGTGTACCGAAAGATAAGTAAGTCACACCGGGTTCTCCCGTTACAGAGAACAAGTATCAGATTGCATCTTGTACTTGCGAGTGCGGAAATCTTCCGAATTTAGGTGGTACCACGGACATTTAACTGTTCGCCCTAAGTTGCCCGAGCGGCAATTTAGGGCTTTTTCTGTTTAAAATCAAGAGGTAATGAGATGAGTACGGTCCAATCTGGCCCAAGTCAATCGCACCATGGCAAGTTCATCTTTGTGCCGTCCGGGCAGATAACGAACAGGTCAGGGAATGTCAACACTTTTGCGGACAAATAGCTAAGGCGGATCAATCGTCAGATCCGCCTAAAGCCATATGTTTCACTTTACCTAAAATGTATTATTACTTTTTCTGCTTTTG
>SLHU01000240.1 GCA_007135995.1 Clostridiales bacterium
GATTTCTATTTCTGCCTGGTGCAATGAAGCTTTTATGGCAGAAAAACTGGCAGGAAGGCAGACCATTTATTCACGAAAACCTTCGCCCAACTTTATTGGCATTGAGCAGCGTTTTGATGAAGCTGCCTTCCGCCAGCACATTGAGGAGACGGCTCGTCTGACAAAAAACTGCAAAACAGAATATATATTCCGTGACATTTATCATTTGTCCGGTAATAAAGAAAAACTAAAACAGGCAGTACAGCTGACACGTGATGCCGCGACGGCGCTGTAAAAAACTGCTGTGAAAACAGCACCGATGCGTGGTACTCCTGAAATACTTGATCGACACGCTTCGTCGCAAGATATAACTAAAAATTAATACCTTTTGTCATAGAAATGTCAGGCTGACATCGGTTATGATTGTAAAGAAATAACGAGGTCATATTTCATGCCAAGATCATGCCAGGATCAGGCCATAAATCAAATACAATGGTAAATCAGCATATAAGAGACAAGGTAAGAAGTGATCGGATTCATGTGAGACAAGGTAAGAAGTAATCGGATTCATGTGAGACAAGATGAGAAACGATCGCGTTAAGGGGAGGCAATCATATGCTTTATAAGCAAAACTGGGACGTTGTCAAACAGCGTTATCTGGAGTACTGGGCTCTGGAGAATCATGACCGGCCGCTGTTGGCGGTTAAATCTCCGAAAGCACAGCTTTCTGACTCAGCACCGCCGCTGAAAGCGCATGCGTCACAAAAAGAACGCTGGTTTGATACGAAATTTTTACTGGCTCGGGTGAATCATCAGTTTGAGAACACGTTTTTTGGCGCTGAAGCGCTGCCAACCTACTTCCCGAATCTGGGTCCGGATATTTTCGCTGCTTTTTACGGCGTAGACCTGGCGTTTGGTGCTGACACAAGCTGGTCAAAATATCACGATCTGGACTTTGATGTATATGGCGGTCTGAAGCTGGACCGGCAGAACCCGTATTATCAGAAAATGCTGGAGATGACCAAAGCAGCAGCTGAAGATGGCCGAGGCAAATATCTGGTGGGTGTGACGGACCTTCATCCCGGTGCTGACGCACTGGTTTCAATGCGCGGACCCGAACAGCTTTGCTTTGACGCGGTTGAACGCCCGGATGATATCCAACGGGCTGTGATGGAACTGTTTGACGGCTTTAAGACAGCCTATGATGAACTGTATGAGCTGACAACACAATATCAGCAAGGCTCCACAAACTGGATGGGTGTCTGGCATCCGGAAAGATGGTATGTTACCAGCTGTGATTTCGCTGCGTTGATCTCGAATGATATGTTCAATGACTTGATTATGGAAGAACTACAAGCTGAACTTTGTTTTCTTGATGCCAGTATTTTTCATCTGGACGGTCCGGATGCACTGCGCCATCTGGATACCCTGCTGTCGATCGATCAGCTGAAAGGTATTCAGTGGGTATACGGTGCGGGTAATCCGACGGCCGCGTACTGGATAGACATTCTGAAAAAAATACAGGCAGCTGGTAAAATGATTCACATAGATGTTGTACCGGATGATCTCGATGTCTTGCTGGAGAATTTAAAGCCGGAAGGGGTTTTGTACACGATGCATGTATCAACGCAGGAAGAAGCAGAAGCGCAGATCAATAAAGTATCACAATATAAGAAAATGCTATATTGATTTGGTGTCGGGTCTGCCGGTTGTGATTAAAAACAGATAGATGAGGGTATATTATGGATCAGAAAATTGATGGTATTCATCAGATGGTTTCAAGAGAAAAAATGACTGAAAGCGCCAGACGGCTGCGTGATTTTTACGCGATGAAGCCGCAGGCACCGTTTATACAGCAGGAATTCGGGTTTTATTCGCTGGACCGCTGGAAAGAAGAAGGGCATATGCCTGTATTTTCCGATCCTGAACAAGAACGCAGATGGATGGCGGACACCTTCGGATTTGAAGAAAACGGCAGCTGTTCTCTGGGCGGCCTTGGCTGGTGCGAAGCTGCCTTTGAGCCGGAGTATGAGCAAAAGGTTTTGGAGGTTAAAGGTGATTATGACCTTGCCCAGGATCATGCCGGACGCAAGGTATTGTTTTTCAAAGGTAAGCGAAGCGGCTTTATGCCAGAGTATGTGGACCACCCGGTAAAGGATCAGAAAACCTGGGAAGAAGATGTGAAATGGCGCATGAACCCTGCGAGCCCGGAGCGCTTTGACAGTGTATTTTCCGAGACGATGCAAAAAGCTGTTGACGCTGCCCGGCAAGGCAAAGTGATGATCCAGAGCGTTATTGGCGGATACATGTATTTAAGGAGCCTCATCGGACCGCTGGAAATGATGTACATGTTCCATGACGAGCCTGATTTGATCCATGATTGCATGGAGACCTGGCTGCAGCTTGCTGATGCCGTGATCGCCAGGCATCAGCAGCAGGTGAGCCTGGACGAGATCTTCCTGGCTGAAGATATCTGCTATAATCACGGGTCGCTGATATCGCCTGATATGATGCGCGAGTTTTTGTTTCCCTATTATCAGCAGCTGATCAGCAACGCGAAAAAAAGGCAGCTGGATCCGGATCGCAGCTTACGCATTCAGATTGATACAGACGGCAATTGTATTCCGGTCATTGATCTGTATCGAGAAATTGGCATGAGTTATATGAGCCCGTTTGAGGTTGCTTCAGGCTGCGATGTGGTGCAGATTGGCCAGGATTATCCTGATTTACTGATGCGCGGCGGTGTTGATAAGCGGGTGATGGCACAGGGAAAAGAAGCGATTGACCGTGAGATGGACAGAATCTTGCCGGTGATGTTTAAGCGCGGCGGTTACATGCCTGTATGTGACCACGGCGTCCCGGAAGAGGTCAGTTTTGAAAACTATCTGTATTACCGCAAACGTGTCCTGGCTTATCGTTAAAACGATAGGTGTGCCTGCAAAGTACATCAATCATGACAAATCAGCAGAACCTGAGAATTAGCAGAGC
>SLHU01000355.1 GCA_007135995.1 Clostridiales bacterium
CTCAGCTATGGCAGAAATGAAGTAAAGGTAACGGTGACAGCTGAAAACGGTTCAACCCGGACTTACACGATCAATGTGACCCGTACAGCTCCTACGCCCACCCCTTCGCCTTCGCCGGTGCCGGAGGCGACCCCGACACCAGAGGCGTCACCAACACCTGAACCCAGCCCCATGCCTACAGTTTCGCCAACGCCCACCCCTTCACCTACGCCAAGTCCGACCCCGGTGCCGCCGGCTCGAATTGAACTGGATGACGGAACAACTTATACCGTTTCCGACCTGCCGGAGGGCTATAATATACCGGAAGGGTTTTACCGGACCGTGATTCAGATTGAAGGGCGTTCTGTTAACGCGTTTAAAGCACTGCAAGGTGAACTAACACTGGTATATCTGACGGATGAGGATGGCCGTTCCAGGCTTATGGTGTATAATGAGGCGCTTCGGCAAGTCTATCCTTATGTTGTGATGACTGTTCCTGCTTTCAGCTATACCTTCATCAAGCCAGATGAAACACTGGATATACCGGAGGGATTTATTGAGACAACCTTGCTGTTCAACGGTGAAAACCTCCAGGCATGGCGCCAGGATCCAAGCATTTTCAGACGTGCGAATGAGGATGTTTTTCTGATTTATTTGATGGACGCTGCCGGTAATACAGGTTTTTATGTATTTAACCGTGAAACCGGCAGGATAACACCTTATCCTTATGATGATCTGGTTACGATCGAAACAGATGCCGTTGAGCAGCCGGAGCCGGAGCCTGATTCTGAAATAGAGCCGCAGCCGGTTGAACGTATCTGGATTATATTGACCATCGTCTTTGGTATTCTTTCACTGATACTGACAGCCGTCATTATCTGGCTGCTGATCAGAAATCGTGATGATGGCGGTCCCTATGATGATGATCCTGATGATGACGATGATTCCTATCTTGATGATAATCCTGATGATGGTCCGCCCGGTGGTCCGAATCGCAGCAAAGGTGATGATGATCCTTCTTTACCGCAAAGCACGCCTCGAATACCACCTGTTAAGCGTATCTGATATAATCAGATGATCAGGTCGTCTTTTGGCTGCCTGCTTTGAAGAAAGGACGATCAATGTTGCCGTCAGATGGTAAAACGAAGCAAAAAGCAGAACCGTCCGCAGAAACTGAAGCCGTATCGGATCTGTCCGGCCCGCCGACGCTCCGGTTACTTCGCTTTGTCGTAAACAGAGAGGTCATGATGTACCTGATTGTCGGTGGCTTTACAACGCTGGTTAATGTAGGTGTTTTCACTGTTCTGAGCTATTTCATCGGTCACCGGCGCTGGTGGTTGTCAAATGTCCCGGCGATCATCATTGCGATTCTCGTTGCCTATGTGCTGAATCGCCTGCTTGTTTTTCGTTCTCACGGACCTGTCATAAAGGAAATGTACCGTTTTTTCTCATCCAGGATTCTGATATCACTTGTGTTTGAGTATGGGGCCATGTTTTTATTGTACAACGTGATCGGGCTGACCTTGCTGATTCCCCTTATGCGCTGGGAATTATCTGTCAGCAAGGTTTTATCACAGTTCTTTGTGGTTGTCGGTAATTACCTGGTCAGTAAGTTCTATATTTTTGCTGAGGTCGGCAACAAATGAGCCTGACATATGAGCAAGCGAAAGATTATCTGACAGATACGCTTAGATTTGGCATTAAGCTTGGCCTGCACAGAATGAAGCGGCTCATGCATCTGCTGGGTGATCCGCAGGAACATCTGGTTATTATTCATGTGGCGGGAACGAATGGCAAGGGTTCTGTCAGCAACTATCTTGCGTCAGTACTGGCCGCTTCCGACAAGAAAACAGGCTTATACACATCGCCGTATATTAACCGTCTGACTGAAAGAATTCGTGTTTTGGATGGTAAGCAAGGACTTGCGGGCATCGCAGCTGATGAAACAAGCGGCGAGATTTCAGAAACTGATTTTGCCAGACAGATGACCCGTGTTAAAAATTCTGTTGTTCAGATGATCAGCGAAGGTGAGGAACAGCCAACAGAGTTTGAAATTCTTACAGCATTGGCGTTTTGCCATTTCGCTGAACAGCTTTGTGATATCGTAGTGCTTGAAACCGGCCTGGGAGGGCGCCTTGATTCAACGAACATCATTCAGAAGCCAGTTGCCTGCCTGATCACGGCGCTTGGATTTGATCATATGGACCGGCTTGGCAGCACAATGCGTGAAATCGCGGCTGAGAAAGCGGGCATTATCAAGAAGGGTGTACCGGTTTATCTGTTTGATCCGCATCAGCTGCACCTCAAGGAATCTGATCGCCAGGATGCCTGCGATGTTATCCGGCAAACATGCGAAGCTAATCAGGCAAAGCTGCATCTTGTCAAGCGAGAGCAGGTAGATCAGCTTGCTTACAGCTGGTCCGGCCAGTCATTTTATGTCAGGCCTTATCAACTGCAGCTTGAGACAACACTGCTTGGCATTCATCAGCCGCTGAACGCGCTGATGGCGGCCAGTGTTTGTCTGGACAGCAAACTGGCTGATGAAGAAGCGGTTGCTGCTGGCATTAAAGCGGCAAGATGGCCGGCCCGCATGGAACTTTTGTCAGATAAACAGCGTCTGTTAATTGACGGGGCACATAACCCGCAAAGCTGTGAAGCGCTCAGGCAGACGCTTGACCGTTTGCTTTCAGGGCAGGATGTGATTCTGATTGCCGGTATGCTGAAAGATAAGCAGACAGAAGATATGCTGGCTGCGGTGATAAACGATAAAACCCTTTATGATGTAAAGGCAGTGATCTGCACCAGCCCCGATAATCCAAGAGCTTTACCGGCGGAGGTTCTGGCGGGTCAGGTCCGCCAGTTGCTGCTTAGATTGCGCAAGACCCCTGTATCCGGTTATAATGAAGGGGAAAACGTTTATGTTATAAATCATTCTGATGAATGTGTCAGGCAGGCGCTCAAGCTGTCAGGCAGAAAACATACAGCCATCTGCGCCTTTGGTTCATTATATTTGATGGGCGCGCTGCGTGACTCGTTCAGGCAGTTCATACATTTAGAATCAGGTGATCTTGATAAAGCAGATCTGTTGGATGAGGAGATGAAAGAGTGAACTGGCAGCAATTAATCGACCAGTTTCAACCGCTGGAGAAGCATGAAGTTCCAGACTTCGCGAAAACACGGGAACTGGAACAGGCTTTGCAATTATATAATAAATCGCTGGAGCATATCAGCCGGGACAGTGCGGATATTGCTCTGATTTCGCTGCGGAGGCTGGCATCTGACTACCCGCTTTTCGGTATGGCCTCGCTGCTGGCAGGCTGCCTGCTGGCATATGATGATGAGTTTGAAGAATCCCTGGCTTTGACAACCCAGTCAATTGAACAAGGTCAGCTCGAACCCGGTTGGCTGGAGGAAGCCAAACGGTGCCGCGAGGCTCTGGAAAAGGAACTGCACATGGCTTCAGAGCCGGATAATGCTGAAGGCAAGAAGCCGCGCAAAGGTAAATCGGCGATTGACACAACGGCTGTACTTGAAAAAATTAAACGAAAGCAGAAAGTTAAAATGGCCAGCGAACGTGAGCGCCAGAAGGTGCTCAGGCAGGGCGATCAGGCCGAAGAAGAAACATTCGTTGAGCATCCGCGTCAACTGTCCGATTACATTCGGCTGGCAGTACCGCTGGCGGCCGGCGTGGTTTTACTGGTGCTGCTGATCTTCGCTGGTACAAGGCTGGTATCTTTTGCCAGCGCTGACCGTGACACAGACGCGGATCAGCTTGAGTGGCTTCTTAGCCGCCTGGAATCAATGGCGCCAGGTGATGAGGCGATTGATGATCTGCTGGATGAGTTTGGTCATTTGTTTGATCAGCCAGGTACGGATGTGCCTGGCGGGGACATTCGTGAAACCTCGCTGCCTGAAACAGAGGCCACAACTGGTGAGACAGAGGAAACAACAGTAACAGAGTCAACTGATCCGGATGAAACGGATGAGCGTGAAACGACAACGCAGCCAGCTGAGACCACGACAGATGATGATCCGCAGCCAACGCCTGAGCCCACCGCCGATCCTGATGCATTATTGCTTGATCAGGCTAAGGATGCTTTACAGCAGGCCAGAGCTTTGCAGTCGGATGATGTGATGGCTGCAGCTGATCATCTTTTCATAGCCCAGACCATTCTTGAAACAGTGCCAGAGGATACGCGGTCGGATAATTTTGAGCAAAGCGCAGTTGAAGTGCTGAGTGAAGTGGACGCGCTCATGAATGAACTCGCCCGGTCAGCGGCGAATGCCTATCGTGTTGCTGGAAGAGCATTGTTCGACCAGGGTGAGTTTGAGGCGGCACTGGTGCCCTATTTAAAAGCGTTTGAGCTTGATCCCGGGAATTACGGCGGCGGAACCGCCTACTACACAGGCCGCAGTTATCAGGAGCTCGGCTTATATGAAGCTGCCAGGCATTACTATGATTACGTTGTTGAAAATTTCTCAGGCAGAGACATCGCCGGCTATTCGGCCAATCGACTCAGGGAAATGGGATATTGATTTCA
The DNA here is from genome assembly GCA_007135995.1 of Clostridiales bacterium. Lineage (GTDB taxonomy): Bacteria > Bacillota > Clostridia > Saccharofermentanales > UBA5734 > SLHU01. The sequence goes on from SLHU01000355.1 coordinate 4,521, forward strand.
CATCAATCGTTTGACAGCCGTCAATGTGATATGCGTCTTGCAGCATCTGATCACAATGATCTATCATCAAAATGAGATGCGCACCAGCATCAGGAACAACAGCACGTTCTACTTGGAGGATATAAATGGAATATATTAGCACACGTGGTGACCAGACACGCTATTCGTCGGCGCAGGTGATCAAACAGGGAATTGCGCCGGATGGCGGTTTGTTTGTGCCTGTTCAGATCCCCGTACTTGATATCAGCCAGTTTAAAGATATGGCCAGCCAGCGATATCAGGAGCGGGCGGTTCAGATTTTGTCACTGTTCTTGAGTGACTATTCACATGATGAACTTCAGACGATGGTTGAAGCTGCTTACGATGAAGAAAAGTTTGGCGAGCATCCGGCACCGCTGGTTCAGATCAACAAGTACTGCGACCAGGAATATCTGCTTGAATTATGGCACGGCCCTACTGCCGCGTTTAAAGATATGGCGCTGCAGCTGCTGCCGCATCTGATGAAAGCAGCAATCGAAAAAACCGGTGAACAGGCAGAAGTTTGTGTTTTGACCGCAACATCGGGCGATACGGGTAAAGCCGCGCTTGAAGGATTCAAAGATGTTGATGGCACATCGGTTGTTGTCTTTTATCCGGCTGAAGGTGTCAGTCCGGCCCAGAAACTGCAGATGGTCACTCAACAAGGTCAGAACTGCCATGTAGCAGCTGTTGAAGGCAGCTTTGACGACACACAAAATGGTGTTAAATCGATTTTTAAGGACAACGAATTCAAAGAAAAGCTGCACAGTCAGGGTAAAATTTTGTCTTCAGCAAATTCTATTAACTGGGGCCGGCTTGTTCCTCAGATTATTTATTACTGTTCGGCCTATGCCGACCTGATAAAATCGGAAAAAATAGAACCAGGCGAAAAAATAAACCTGGTTGTCCCTACTGGCAATTTTGGTAATATTCTGGCAGCCTGGTATGCTTATAAAATGGGTGTGCCAGTCAACAAGCTGATTTGCGCTTCGAATCGCAATAAAGTATTGTCTGATTTTATCCGTAACGGACATTATGACAGACGCCGAGATTTTTTTGTTACAAACTCACCTTCTATGGATATTTTAGTATCGAGCAACCTGGAACGGCTGCTATTTGAATTGACCGGCAGGGATTCAGACAAGGTCGGTGAATGGATGCAGGCATTAAGTGAAACAGGTCACTATAAAATTGACCATGATACACTGAAAAAACTGCAGACTGTTTTCGTAGGTGGATTCGCAGATGAAAAAGGCACTTTGAAGACAATTCGCGATGTGTACGACCGCACTGATCATGTTGTTGACACACATACAGCCGTTGGGTTCAATGTGTTCAGCCGATATGCAGCCCGGTCAAAAGATACTGCGAAAACTATTTTTATCTCAACCGCCAGCCCGCTTAAATTCAGCGGCGCCGTGTGTGATGCGGTATTCGGCAACGGATACAGTAATGGCCGAAGTGATAAAGTGCTGCTGGAAGAACTTTCTGCGGAAAGTGGTCTGGGAATTCCGGAAACGTTGCGGGATCTTCAGCAAAAACCAGTGCTCCACGATAAAAAGATCACCCCGGAAGACATGCAGGATTATGTTGAGTCAAAACTGCTTCCGTAGAATATCAAAAAACCCCTGAAGCGTGATTGCTTCAGGGGTTTTCCTTATGCACCTCTATCAGGACTGATGTTTTTCAACGCGTATGTTAATGTGCTTTATCTGTTTTGCCAGCGCTGTCACTGGCTGTTCTTCTGTCTGCGGCCATTTCATCAACCGTTTTAGTTTTCAGTCTGTTGCTGCCGGCAAAATCATCTCGTGTGCGAATCAAGGTTCCGTCTGCTTTGGCTTTGGCAAGTCTGGCCTTGGCTTTTTCTATTGCCTGTCCATACTGCGGCAGCCATTTTTCCTGAGCGACCAGCATTTCATCTGTCAGCTGCCAGATCTCAGGAGGGTTGCAGACTGCCCCGGTCAGTGGATCCATCATCATCGCTTGTCTCAGCAGCTGGTCATCACCTGCAACTGCAGCCTCTACTGCTAGTTTCTGAACCCACACAGACGTACTGCAAACTGCCGCACAGCCCAAAGGCAAGTCACCCACTTTTGGAATGCTGATGCCGTTATAATCAACATAACCCGGAACTTCAACGACACATTCATCTGGAAGGTTGGTGATGCAGCCTTCATTCATCACGTTAAAGTGTCCCCTGTAAACACGTCCGGTTTCAAGTCCTTCTATAATGTAGGAACCGTGCTCCTGGCTTCTGGTTTCTTTATCGTACTTTTTCGGTTCATCCTTCATCCAGTTCGGAAAATCGGTTTCAAACCAGTTTCTGCTTTCCGTACAAACACGCAGATAACCGCCGGTTTCACCGTTGATCCAGACATCAAGGCTGATCCAGCTGCTGATTTCATCCAGTCTTTTTCGATACCAGGGGACATATTCTGACAGGTGTCCGTTTGACTCAGTCGAATAGTAGCCGAATCGGCGCAGCATATCAATGCGGACCTTTTCAGTTTCACGCAGTTTTTCATTTTGCTCATAAGCTGCAAGCAGTTTGCCTGTCAAGTCTTCACCATGATGCTTAACGCTGATATACCATGTCTGATGGTTAATGCCGGCACAGATAATATCCACTTCGTCCTGCTCATAACCCAGTGCTTTCGCAATCTGGTGATGACCGCCCTGGACACCGTGGCAAAGACCGATAGTCTTTACTTTTCCATATTTATTGCATGCCCAGGTAATCATCGCATTCGGGTTGGCATAATTGAGCATGATACAATCAGGTTTTGCCACTTCTCTGATATCTTTGCAAAAGTCGAGGACCGCGGGTATACCGCGCTGGCCGTACATAATACCACCGGCACAAAGTGTATCACCCACGCACTGATCAATACCGTATTTAAGCGGCACTTCTATATCGCTCGCGAAAGCTTCGAGGCCCCCGATCCTGACAGCGTTAATCACGTAGTCTGCATGCTTCAGCGCTTCACGTCGATCGGTTGTCGCGTTGATTTTTATGTCCAGGCCATTACGCTCGATATCTCTCTGGCATAAGGCTGTCACCATATCAAGGTTATGCTGGCTGATGTCAGTAAAAGAAACCTCAGTGTCTTTGAATTCCGGCACACACAAAAGGTCTGTCAATAAAGTCCTGGTAAAGCCCACGCCTCCTGCTCCAATAAATGCTACTTTCATTTCATCCATCTCCTGACTTAATAGTTACCCGGCCAATGACTCAAATGACGCTTTGCTCAGCAAAGACTGATGCGTTCATTATATGTTTAAAGACGCTGATACGTCTATAGCAGCTGAGATAAAAACATTACGTTGCCGCTGCCGGCTGACGGCGATTATGATTCATGGATGGTTGCCAGCCGGATGCCCTTATTGCGTTCAACAGCCCAGTCAATTGCCCAGTCTGATTCAAACAGCAAAACTGGCTGATCATTTTTGTCAAGGACAACCCGGGTTGTGCTTGTTAAACTAAGTGCTTTCGGATCGGGAAACTTGCCCTGATCATCTGGGACGATCCATCTGGCGTAACGATAATTCAAGTTCTGCAGGCGTATCTCAACTTTGTATTCGCCTTTTAGCCTGTGGGCAAGCACATCAAACTGCAAAACACCAACAACGCCGACAATATATGTCTCTGTTCCAATATCAGGTTCCTTGTACAGCTGGATCGCGCCTTCTTCAGCAAGCTGATCGAGGCCTTTCATGAACTGTTTGCGTTTCATGGAATCGGCGGGTGCCACACGGGCAAAATGTTCTGGCGGGAAAACAGGAATATCTTCCATAAGGAGGTCGGTTCTGCCCTCGATCAGGCTGTCGCCTATTCGAAAAACACCTGGATCGAAAATGCCGATAATGTCGCCTGCATAAGCCTGCTCAACAATATTCCTGTCCTGAGCCATGAACTGCTGCGGCTGCGTCAGCCGGATCGGTTTTTTCAGCCGGATATGATTAACTTCCAGACCTTTCTGATACTGCCCGGAACAGATTCGAATGAAGGCCATGCGGTCGCGGTGATCCGGGTTCATATTAGCCTGTATCTTGAACACAAAACCACTGAAGAAGGCTTCAGAAGGGTTGATCATACCTTGATTGCTTTGACGGGCAACGGGGGCCGGTGCCATAGAAAGAAAATCATTCAAAAAGGGTTCAACGCCGAAATTTGATATGGCGCTGCCGAAAAAGACAGGCGTCAGCTCACCCGCCAGCACGCGGTCGGTCTCAAGTGCGTCACCGGCAATATCCAGCAGCTCAATGTCACTCAGCAGCTGTTCCTGATGATGTGAACCAATCAGTTCTGTCAGTTTTTCATCTTCGATGCTGCTCAGTTTCAGCTTGACCATGCTGGCTCCGTGGTCGTCTTTTTCACGATCAAACAGCTCAACACGATTCAGTCGCCGGTTATAGACCCCTCGGAAATCTCCTTCAGTACCAATCGGCCAGTTGATCGGAACAGAAAAAATGCCAAGGACTTTTTCCAGCTCATCCAATAAATCAAACGGATTTTTCGCTGCTCTGTCCATCTTGTTGACAAACGTAAAAATCGGGATGCCGCGCTGGCGGCAGACAGTGAACAGTTTAATAGTCTGTGCCTCTACACCTTTTGCCCCGTCAATGAGCATGACAGCTGCGTCTGCAGCACAAAGGGTGCGATAAGTATCTTCTGAAAAATCCTGATGTCCCGGGGTATCAAGAATGTTGATGCAAAATCCGTTATATTCAAACTGCATCACTGAAGAAGTAACAGAAATACCCCGCTGTTTTTCAATTTCCATCCAGTCTGATGTCGCATGGCGGCTGGCCTTGCGTGACTTGACAGCGCCGGCCATATGGATGGCGCCGCCGTAAAGCAGCAGTTTTTCCGTCATCGTTGTTTTACCCGCGTCTGGATGCGAAATAATCGCGAACGTACGGCGGCGGGCTATTTCACTGCCAAAAGAATCTGGCTTCATAGGTTCCTCCCGTTATTGCTGTTGAAGCGTTGTTAATTGATCAGTAAGATCAAAGTCTGCGTTTATGTAAGATCAAAGTCTGTGCTGACATTGATCACTGCGGTTTAGCAAAATCTGTTCAATGATAATAATCAGTTCAGATGTGCTCTGTCGTCTGTTTCGTTTTTGAGTCAGTGTGCCCAGACTGAGAGCGTTTCATGAACCGCTTTTCAGACGTGATTATATTCGGTAAAAAGCTTGAACAGTATAGCAGTTATTGCTTAATATAGCAATGAGCCGCAGACGCTGCACAGAGACTGGCCAGACATGAACCGGGCCGTCTGACAGGCAAAAAAAGAAAAACGGCTTCCTGTGAAGGAAACCGTTTAAAATCAGATTCATTCAGTTATTTTTTGTTTATCTGGCGAATTGAACGCAAATCGTTTGTTTAATCCACTGGATGCTCATGGATGATTATGGATGGTCAGGGTTATTTTTCAACATAGCCTGGTACTTTGGGTAATTTGCTGATGCTTCGTGCCAGGTCTTCATCGGTTGGTATGTAGTCCACCATTTCATCTTTCTGATACTGCATGTAAGCCGACATATCAAAATAGCCTGTGCCGGACAGTCCGAAGAGTATTGTTTTTGCCTCGCCTGTTTCTTTGCATTTAAGTGCTTCATCAATCGCGGCACGGATTGCATGGCTTGATTCAGGGGCTGGCAGGATTGTTTCGGTCTTGCTGAACAATGTAGCTGCTTCAAACACACTTTTCTGGCCAACCGCTCTGGCTTCATCAAGATAGCCGTCATGATAAAGCTTGCTCAGTGTCGGTGACATGCCATGATAGCGAAGGCCACCGGCGTGAATCGCGGACGGCTTGAAATCACAGCCGAGGGTATACATTTCAGCCAGCGGTGTGATACGGCCGGTATCACAAAAATCATATGTGTATTTGCCGCGCGTCATCGTGGGGCAGGATGATGGCTCTACAGCGATGAAATAAGGGTTTTTCTTGCCAAGCAGCTTATCACTCATAAAGGCACCCATCAGACCGCCCATATTTGAACCGCCGCCGGCGCAGCCAATCACGATATCAGGATACTCATCAATTTTTTCCATTGCCAGCTTTGACTCAAGCCCGATCACAGATTGATGCAGCAAGACGTGATTCAGAACAGATCCCAGTGTATATCGGCAATCCTTCGATTTAACCGCAAGCTCAATGGCCTCTGAAATAGCTGTGCCCAGGCTGCCTGTGCTGTCCGGATCATCTGCCAGCATTTTGCGTCCGATTTCAGTTGTATTGCTGGGGCTTGGGATAATGTCCGCGCCAAAGGTCTCAATGACGGCTTTGCGATACGGTTTTTGCTCGAAGGATATCTTGACCATGAAGACCGTCAGATCGAGGTCGAAATGAGCGCAGGCCATCGCAAGCGCGGTGCCCCATTGTCCGGCACCTGTTTCTGTCGTCAGACTTTTCATGCCCTGTTTTTTGGCATAATAGGCCTGAGCTGCTGCTGTATTCAGCTTATGGCTGCCGGAGGTATTATTTCCTTCAAACTTATAGTATATTCTGGCCGGTGTACCAAGTGCCTTTTCCAGATTATACGCTCTGCACAGCGGTGACGGGCGGTACATTTTGTAATATTCCATGATTTCATCGGGGATATCGATGAAACGGTCAGTAATATTCATTTCCTGCATACAGACTTCCTGTGAGAAGACAGGCAGCAGGTCCTGAGGTTCTGCTGGCTTCATAGTGGCCGGATTAATATAAGGCGCATGCTGCTCTTTCATATCGGCACGCACGTTATACCATTGACGGGGAATCTCATTTTCGCTCAGATGGATACGATAAGGGATGTGTTTCATGGGTATGCTCCTTTCGTTGCCGACTACTCGGCTTGTACTCACTTTAACTTGCTGCTTTCAACAGTACTCTTTTTGCTTTTTCTGAGTCCTGGTTTTCAGTCCTGCGATTTCTTACTTCAAGTGCAGGTATTATTTCATCTATCCGGCTGTCTGCCGAAATCAAAAAAACCCTCGTCCACTTCTAAG
>SLHU01000292.1 GCA_007135995.1 Clostridiales bacterium
AGCATATTCCATATGTCAATACAACGTTATTACTATATTAATTGAATATTTATTGTGCATATTGTCATATGCCATGTGATTAAAATAGGAGCGCCCGATCGGTCTGAAAAAAACCCGGCTGAAATGATTTGGTTTCCTGCAGGTGTGTAAAATCGCCATGCAAGTCATTTTTTCCCACAAAGGAAGAAAAACATGGTATAAGTATTTCATATCAATGTTACTGAAAAAGATTTTGGTTAATCTTTGCACAGTCTAAGAAATATGGGGGGAACACAACATGCACACAGATCCGTCATTCTTTCTGGAACTCCTTTACAAACGACAGAAACCAGCGTTTTCTTATTTGCCTGATAATGACGATGCCTGGCGAGGCTGGGCGGCCGGTCTCAAGAAAGCCGTATCGGACCAGCTTGGCCTTGACAGAATTCCTGCCAGTCCAGATGGACTCCAGCCGGGAAAAATGGAGTCTGTTGACTGCGGCAGCTATATACGCGAGCTTTATACCTTGCAGATCGCGCCGGAACTGGTATCACTTGTTTATGTGCTAATCCCTAAATTAGAAAATAATCAGCTGCCTGATCAAAACACCAAAGTACCTGCGGTGCTCGCCTGTCACGGTCATGGATATGGTGTGCGTGATATTGTTGGACTGGAATCAGATGGCAGTCCGCGAAAAGGTGACAGCGGTTATCACAAGGACTTCGCGCTGTCACTGGTTCGTCACGGATTTATTGTCGTCGCACCGGAAATCATCGGGTTTGGCCAGGCAAGGCGCGAACAGGAGATGAAAGGTGAACCAGGAGAAAGCTCTTGTTTTCCGCTCTCAGCCGGACTGATGATGTTTGGCGTGAACATGGCTGGACTGCGTGTATTCCAGGCACAGCGTCTGCTCGACTATATGGTCAGCCGACCTGACATCAACGCTGACAGGATTGGCTGCATGGGTATATCCGGCGGCGGTCTGGTTGCTGCTTTCACGTCAGCACTCGATGACCGGGTTGCTGCGACTGTCATCAGCGGTTATGTGAATACCTTTAAGGACAGCATACTGTCTGTACATCACTGTATTGATAATTATATTCCCGGAATCCTGCGTTATTGTGAGATGCCAGACCTGGTACGACTCATCGCGCCGCGGCCTTTGCTGATTGAAAGCGGTCTGGAAGACCCCATTTTCCCAATACAAGGTACTAAAAAGGCTGCAGAGGACATTCTGGCGATGTACCAGTTCCTTCATGCGCCGCAGTGCCTTGAAACAGACTTTTTTGCCGGTGAGCACCAGATTCACGGCGAGAAAGCCTATCCCTGGCTGCAGCGGTGGCTAACTAAAGAATAGCGGCACTGACTGTTAAGATAGCCAGAAAAGTACCCGGAAAAATGCTGGCTATTTTTGAAGGGTATCCTGATTTGGACTAGAAAGAGGCTGTCTCAGTTTTACACTTTGAGACAGCCTTTTTGAAAATCTTCATATTCTTTACATTTTTCAGACACGTCAGCGCTGAAACTACTGGTTAACCGCTTAGTATCGCCCGTATGTCTTGGCGATTTCCACCATTTTGCGTGCACGGTCTAAAGGTGCGTTGGCGGGGTACTCACAGCCGGTCGCCAGCATAAAACCGCCGCCTTTGGCCATCGCGTCTATCCCCTTTTTACATTCTTTTTCCCACTGCTCGTCCGAGGCATAGTCTGGTGAAGCGCTTGAAGGCGTCACGCAGCCAATCAGTGCAACCTGATCGCCGTATTTTTGCTTGGTTTCTTCAAAAGAGCTGCAATCATCGGGCGGATAGAGGAAGGAAATGGCGACTGGCTTCATAGTTTTTATCTGCGCGTCGAAGTATATGCGCTCCCCGCAGTTATGAACCATCACCATTGCATTGTTTGCGCGGATAACATCGGCAAGCTCAGCTACCAGGACGCCCTCCATCTCAAGCCACATGTCCTTTGACATGATCGACCCGGATGAAAACAGCGTATCCAGCATGATGGCAGGCACACCAAGCTTAGCCAGATCAGTACAATACTCTTTTAGGGTTTCGTTTATTTCTCTTGCCGCAGCCAGGACAGCATCTTTGTCGTCGTAGATGTCAAGATACAGATCCTGCTGGTTGCGCAGCATCGAAAGGGTGCCCAGCGGACCAAAAACAAAAGGTATGATGGGCAGTTCATGGCCTTTTTCTTCAACCAGGATTTTGCATACATCATAATGCATCTGCATTCTTCGGCCGCTTCGCCAGTTGATTTTTTTAATCGAAGCATAATCTTCCAGATCTTTGATACGGGGATTTTTGTAATCCGGATGTGCCGCTTCGTTTTCAGGGTATACCAGATTTGCTCCCCAGGCCTCACACTCAACGGACAGATCAACGAGGGATACAATGCAGTCCAGATCAAATTCGTCTGCGGCTTTCACCAGCGCATCTGCACAGACCCTGGCATCGTTGCCCCATTTTTCATAATCCACGCCAATTAAATTTCTGGTAACGCCGCTCAAGATAGGATAGACCGGAACCCGATCTGCTTCCTGATGCTGTAAACAAGCGACAACCCGTTCTATTTTATTCATGATTACCTCCATTAAGTTTGAATAATCTGCTTTTTTCTATGTTTATTTATCTGGCTTCTGGCAGCTTGACCTCAACACTATATAGAAATAAACGCGCTTCATGGCCTATGGCTACCTATCTAATTATATAGGACGGTAACCTTCAATTCCTGTAATTGTTTATGAACTTTTGAATTATTTTGTAGTTAGCAAAGTATTGCCACCCTAAAAGAGTCGCTGAGAAGATATTTACCCTTTGACAGACAGATCGCGATGTTTTACCTTCTAGCCATTGAATTTATAAACAGGCGTCATTGGAAGAGTAATATAAGATGCCTTCTGTTCACTAACTATAATAGCTGGCGTATTTTTCCATGGCATCCATCAGTGCCTTGACATTCTCCATTGGCACAC
>SLHU01000147.1 GCA_007135995.1 Clostridiales bacterium
TACACAGTAGAGATCAGGATTGGCGGTCGTGTTCATGATTCTGTTTTGATTATTGCGGACACCACGCCGCCTGAGGCTGTCTCAGTTAACCAGATCTTCTGGATGGATGAGTCTTTTTCAGCAGAAGACTTTGTGACAGATATCAGTGATGTGACACCCGTCACCATAACGTACCAGATTGAACCTGACCTGACTTTGCCCGGTACACAGCAAATCGCTGTATTGCTGACAGATGAAGCCGGAAATCAGACGGTCCTTGAGGCATCACTGGAGCTGATGATTGATGATGAACCACCTGTCATCAAAGGTGTAGAAGATAAAGTTGTCCATATTGGTGAAAGCGTCTCGTATCGTCAGGGGGTTACGGTTACGGATAACCGCGATGCAGATGTCCAGCTGGAAATAGACAGCAGTGCTGTGAACCTGCGCAGCGAGGGCACTTATACGGTGATCTACAGCGCCGTTGACCAGGCAGGCAACGAGACAATCAAGGAAGCCCTCGTCACCGTCAGAGAACCGGTGCCGGCAGGCGTTGACGAAGAAAGGCTTTATAATCTGGCGGATGACATTCTGTCCGACATCACACATGACCAGATGGACCAGCGCCAGATTGCCAAGGCGATTTACACGTATACACGAACGCATATCCGCTATGTCAATGAGTCCGACAAGTCCAGCTGGCTGCTGGGCGCTGACCAGGGGCTGAGACAAGGGTTTGGTGATTGTTATAATTATTTCGCGGCAGCAAAACTGCTGATGAATCGGGCGGGAATCGAAAACATTGATGTTTTAAAAACCGGCGGCGGCCATTACTGGAGCATGATCAATCTCGGTGACGGGTGGTATCACTTTGACGCTACCCCGCGCCGAACCGGCGGTGAGTTCTTTATGCTGACAGATCAGGAACTTCAAACCTATTCAGACGCTAATGATGACAGCCATATCTGGGACAGGGATGCATACCCCGCTACACCAGATGAACCGGCAGAAAGCTAAGCTGGTCATAACGCAGAAAGTGGTTATTGAATGATAAAAGCAGATACAGATAAGAGGGCAGCAAATGAAGCGCGTTCTGGTTCAGCTGTCAGTACCCTGGGGGTGATAGGCGGACTGGGTCCTATGGCAACCGCTCGTTTTTATGAAACGATTGTTCAGATGACGAAAGCCGATACTGATCAGCAGCACCTCTCTGTTTATATCAGCAGCCGTCCGGATACACCCGACCGCACGGCGCACATCATTGATCCGCAGCAGCCGGACCCCGCTGTGTACATGATTGAGGCAGGGCGTCAGCTGATTCACATGGGCGCTGATTATCTGGCCATTCCCTGTGTCACCGCTCATCATTATTTCAGCCGGCTTCAAATGGCTTTAACTAAGCCGCTGATCAGCCTCACAGACCAGACAATGCGTTATCTGAGCGAGAGAAATATACGGCGCATTGGTGTGCTCGCAACAGACGGGACCTTATCTGGCAGAATCTTTCAGGATGCATGTGAAACAGCAGGCATTCAATGCCTGGTGCCGGATCGTGAAACACAGGCGGATGTGATGCATCTGATTTACAATTGTTTGAAAACCGACAGACCTTTTGGTGTGGAAGAACAAACCTTGTTTCTTCGGGCGGCAGAAAAACTCTTGTCGCAGGGCGCTGAATGTGTACTGCTTGGATGCACAGAACTGTCGCTGGCCAGCCAAAATTGTCAGCCGGAGACACACTGCATAAATGTGATGGCGATTCTGGCCGCTGCTTGTGTCACCGCATGCGGCGCGAGCCTGCGGGACGATTACCAGAGGCTGATCGAACCAGGATGGTCTGATAAAGCATATGATCACCGCCCCTATATCTTTGAGGAGTTAGCCAAATGAGAAAAGAAAAACACACAGAGACAAACGCGGACACATCCATGAAAACACATTTGATGGCTTATCTGGATGAAGCTGCCAGCCGCTGGCCTGATAAAACGGCATATAGCGACGGGACAGTTTCTGTTACCTTCCGCGAAGCATATGAACAGTCAAGAGCGATTGGCAGTTATCTTGCCGGCATTGGCACTGTGAGAGAACCTGTCGTGGTCTTTATGAATCGTGGACCAAACATGATTCTGGCCTTTTTCGGGGCCCTTTACGCCGGCAAGTACTATGTCCCGCTTGATATGGAAATGCCGCGCTTTCGCATAGAGCTCATTCTGGAAGAGATTAAACCTAAGTTTCTGATCTGTGACCGGGAAACCGCTGCGGTTGCATCGGAGCTTGTTGACCCGGATGCGCTATTAATGTTTGATGAGACGGTCAAAACAGAAATCCGCGAAAACGAGCTGAGTCAGATTCGTGAAAAGATAATTGATACGGACCCTGCTTATGTTGTTTTTACATCTGGATCCACAGGCATTCCGAAAGGTGTTGTTGCCTGCCATCGATCAGTGATTCGCTATGTCGAGACCCTCAGCGGTCTGCTCCGGATTAATTCGGACACTGTTTTTGGCAATCAGACACCGCTGTATCTTGATGCCTGTTTAAAAGAAATATTTCCGACCTTGAAATTCGGCGCGTCCGCCTATATCATTCCCAAGCAGCTTTTCATGTTTCCGCTTAAACTGGTTGATTTTATCATTGAACATAAAATCAACACGGTCTGCTGGGTTGTATCGGCACTGACCATGATTTCAGGACTCAATGTACTGGAAAAACATGTGCCGCATACACTGAAAACCATTGCCTTCGCAAGCGAAGTTTTTCCGATCAAGCAGTTTAACCGCTGGCAAAAAGCCCTGCCCGACGCGACGTTCATTAACCTTTACGGACCAACCGAAGCAACTGGCGTTTGCTGCTATTTTGAAGTTAACCGGTCTTTTGAGCTCGATGAGGCAATCCCTGTGGGAAAACCCTTCCCGAATACTGATATTCTGCTTCTGGACCCTCAAAATAAGCTGCCGCGCCAAGGAGAA
>SLHU01000098.1 GCA_007135995.1 Clostridiales bacterium
CTTCGAGGCAGCCTGTTTTATTGAATCTCTTTACCATATGGGAATTCCCATGATCAACTCATATGAATCGTTTATCTATGATTTCAGCAAGTTAAAGACGCATGAAGCGCTTCTGGAAGCAGGTCTGCCAGTCCCTTGCTGTTATAGCCGCAGCTCTAGCTTCAAGCCTGATGCTGTCCGTTATCCATGTGTCATTAAGCCGGATCAGGGCGGGCGCTCTTTTGACACGCATATCGTTTATAGTGAACATGATCTTCGCTTAATCCTTGAAGATTTACCGCCTGTTGAGTATATCATTCAGGAATATATTCAGCCTGATCTGCAGCACACACTGCGCGTTGAGGTGGTCGGCGAGAAAATACTGTCAGTCTTTGAACGAACCATGGATGAGCAGGGGCTGTCTGCCTACTCCCGCGGATCACGTTACAAAAAGATTCGACGACTTTCCACTCCGCTTGAATATGATTGCCGTAAAGTCATGCAGGCACTCAATCTCCGTATGGGGAGCTTCGATATTATCATTCGTCAGGGAAAGCATTATTTTATCGATGTAAACGCTACTTCAAATTATGCTGAGGATGATATCGAGACGAACGGCTTTAATCCGCTTGATGACATGGCAAAGGAGATGACCTCTTATTACAATGCCTGTTGTGACAATATAGCTTCCGGTAAATAGTCTTTTGTCAGGGTGATGCTGATTTGCCAAAGTTTTTCAGCATCTTCGCGGCTTTTGGCCATTTTCCCTGGCTCTGTTTTTTTCATTTTATAATAATAAGCGGCTTCGTTCTTAGAACCAAGATCGGTCAGGGCAAGCGCGACCTGTGTTTTTGCGCCTTTCTCAGGCGTAATAAAAAAGGGCTTGAGCAGGCCAACGATGAGTTTTCCAAAGCCTGTAATACGGTCAATCCCGAGATTTGTCGCAACCGGACCAGGATGGCAACAGTTAACCGCAGTATTTTTATCCTCAAAATATTCTGCCAGCTTTAACGCAAATAAAATATTTGCCAGTTTTGACTGCGCATAGCCTCTTACCATATTATATTTATTTTTTAGCTGAAGATCCTCATAGTAAATCCTGCCTGCTTTATGGGCACCAGAGGATACAACCACCACACGTGAGTCATCTGTTTTTGCCAGCAAATCTGAGAGCAGCAGTGTCAGTAAAAAATGACCCACGTGATTGACACCAAACTGCATTTCCAAACCCTGCTTTGTTTCGCCGCGATTTTGCATAAAGACGCCCGCGTTATTAACCAGAACGTCGAGCCTTTCAAATCGGTCATGAAATTGTCTGCTGAACGCGGCGACGGAATCAAGATCGGCCAGATCGGCCAGCATCAGATATATTTGGTCATTCTCGACAGTTGATCTCACTTGCTGCAGCGCGCGTTCACCTCGTGTCTGATCACGGCAAAGCATTACAACCGAAGCGCCTGTTTTTGCCAGCTCTATGGTTGTTGCCAGCCCCAGGCCGGAATTCGCACCTGTAACGATCATGACGTGATTGTCTCTGTTTTCGTTCATACTGTCTCCTTTGCTTATCGGTGTCATCGGGTCATCCTCTTGTATCATGTACTTTATAATCCCGTCATAATAATCTTAACTGAGCTGGTTGAAACTGTAAACGTCCTGGTTCATGTATATAAAAACATATTGGCATCATACCGCTGACCTTTTTAGTGTCGCCCGTTTTTGCATCATTTACATGAAAATGCCAGACAAGCCGACTCAGTTCTTCCTGGTCTGCTTTTTAAAAAATAATAACGTTCTGCTTTTCAAGTCTGAGTAAAGCTCAAGGATGTTATCCTCCTGGCGCTTTGAAACATGGATCACAGACTCCCATTGCTTATACTGAGGAAATAATTTACTTAATATATTAGTATCAGACCTTATCATCTGGTCATTGAAAATGATCTGGCTTTTGTCTGGATAAATCGCCATATACAAAATATTTGCTTCTACCAAGTCCTGGAAAAAATGACTTCCATAAGACAGTTCCGGGGTCATACCGGCGGAGACGTAACTGATCTCTCCCAGAACTTTTATGTTGCTGATCTCAGAAAACTGAACTGGAATACCCAGACTTGGTGTCGTGGTTCCCCACCTTCCGGGCCCGAGCAGAACTATAACAGCGTCCTGATCCTCCCCAAGCATACTATTCATCCTGCCGATGATTCTGGCAATCTGATACCGGTCTTGTTCAGCTAATCTGGCATAGTTTTCGGGAAATATATAGATAACGTAATCTATATCATATAAGACATTTGACCCCATAAAACTGCTTTCAAGCTTTAAGATTATATTGTTATAATCTATGTTTTGCGGAATAGCAATCTGATCATTATTCTTGATCGACTGCAGCGGTCTGCACTGAAGAATATTGATCATCAGAGATGAATCCGATCCCTTGTTGATTGTAAATTCTATATCTACCGGATGCTCATATGCAGTTTCTATACATTTCATGATCATCTGAAGATCATCGGCAGTTGATGTTTCTGAGAAGATCTTCCGGAAATTGATCATCCATTTCGTTTTATTTTTTATCCCCATTTCCTGCAGCCGTTTTGTTTCTGCCCAGTCAATGTCGGCCACCTCCTGCAGCTGGCAGGTCATTGCCTGATCTGCAGCTTCTGACAAATTAATTGTAGTCAACCCGTTCTCTTTTAAACTTAATATATCTATATACTGTTGTGAATAACGGTTGTCGCCATCCCCTTGCGCAAGGGATGACAACTGTGGCTGGTCAAGCGCAATGAGCCTGGGATAGTCTCCTTCTACTCTATCCACTGCTCTCGTTCCCAGACCATATACAAGTCTGATCACGCCTGCATCAGGACGCATTTTATTATGCCAGGTATAAAGATTAACTGAATGTCCGACACCGGCCATTAATGGAAAAAATGAAAGACCTCGATTAACGCCTGATACCCGTTGAACCA
>SLHU01000410.1 GCA_007135995.1 Clostridiales bacterium
ACCATCAGGGGAATAGGCAATTGCATTATGTGTTGCGCCAACAAGAATATTCGTGTCCATGCTATGAATGATCTGTGCCTCACTGATCGACCAGATATTAATCACGCCATCATCTCGCCACTGCAAAGAAGCAATCTGGTCACCTGAAGGATGGTAAGCAAGACCCCATAAATAACCGCCTTCTCCATCTGATAGTTCAGCGATCTGCTCGCCATCCGGGAACGACCAGATCCAAACGTCAGCACTGCGGTTCCCTGTCGCAAGAAAGTCACCACTCGGGTCAAACGCGAGGAAATTATTGTTGCCGCCATGTAGTTGAACAAGTTCAGCCTCTTCTGTTATGTCTCTGAAGTTGACACCAAAAGTGCTCAATCCAGTCGCCAGATACTGTCCGTCCGGTGAATAAGAAAGATGCTCAACTCTGTGACGGTAGTCAGCTGTGACATCTGTGACCTCTCCATCGAACAATCGGTGTGAATAGGTCGCTAAATAAGTGCCGACAGTCAACAGCTCACCTTCTGGATGCATCGCGATTGAGCTGGAAGCAAGCTCTTCATCGTCATACTTAAAAACCCAGACAAGCTCCGGATCTTCCATGACCGGATCAGGTTCAGGTTCAGGTTCAGGTTCTGTGATCTCTTGTGTTTCCTCGGGCACATCCGTTGTTTCTTCAGAGACAGGCTCAGGTGCTTCTGTGGCTGCTGTTGTTTCAGCTGCCGTGGTCGTCTGCTCCGTGGTTGTTTCCACTGAATCATCGGCGCAGCCGAATGAAAAAGATGCTATCAGCAGGACAGTCAATACAATCAGATAAACCTGTTTTCTTCTCATCACAACCTCCTTGTATCAGTCTTATGTGCGTTTCTCTTCCTTGTGTACGTTTCTCTTCTATACACATTCCATCATATGCCCTTTCGCTTCATGGTCAGCAGCTGAGCTGATCCATTTGACAAAGCAGATTATATGCAAGATTACCAGATACGGCTGTTGTCACCTAACTGCCAGATATCTAGATTGCCGCCCATTTCTTGTCTGAGCGGCTCGCTGATCTCATCTAATCTTGCAGTCAGTTCAGGCGAAAGTTTCGTTTCAACGGAGACCGCATTGTCCTGCAGCTGCCTGACATCTCTGCATCCGGCGATTACCGACCTGACACCTGCCTTGCTGATCAGCCAGGCAATGGCCAGGCAGGCTTCTGAATATCCGCTTTCAGCGGCGAGGCCATGCAATTGTTCAAGCATCGGCACCAGCTGTGCCTCGAAGCCTGATCCCCCGTGCCTGACAAGCGGGTTGTGCGACTGGTCAAAATGAATCGTCCGCCTGCGAACAGGCGGTATATCATCAATTTGTTTATACTTTCCAGCAAGAATCCCCTGCATCAGCGGCATATAAGCTAAAACACCAATCTTCTGATCACGGCAATAAGGCAGCACATCTTGTTCAATCCCGCGGGACATCAGGTTATATGCGAATTCATCAGCGATAATCTCAATACCCATGTCATGCGCGATGTTCAGCGTTTGTCTGGCAAAATTGCTGACACCTATATGGCGGATCGTTCCTTTTTCTTTTTGCTTTTGCATCGCTTCAAGATTGGCCTGAAGCAGGGCCTTGTCTTTTGTCGGCCAGTGAATCATCATCAGATCAACATAGTCTGTCTGAAGCCGTCCGAGGCTGGCAGAAATAGTCTGGTCGTACTGCCTGAGTTCATCCTGAGACTGAATCGGTATTTTGTTGCAGATAACGGCTTTGTGTCTTCTGCCGGCCAATGCTTGTCCCAGCGATTCTTCACTGCGGCCATCATTATAGCCAAAAGCGGTGTCAAAAAAGTTGATACCCTGATCGAGTGCTGTCTGCACCAGCTGATTGACGTCATCTTGATCCTGCCTGCCCCAGTAGCTGTCCTGATCACCGCCAAAACTCCAGCAGCCGATTGTTAACGGACTGATCATTAAATCAGATTGACCTAGTTTATGTTGTTTCATGATGTACCTCCGTGTACGCATCCTGACAAACTTTTACAAATACTCTATGCTCGCGTCATCAGGATTCTCTTTCGTCAGATCACTTGCTTACCCAATGATATTCTCATATTCTAAACTGATTCAGATATGATAAGATATGATTACACTGATCTTAATTGTATCGAAACCTTGAAGACGTGTAAAATTTTTCCTGATAGCGAAATGAGCTGCATGAGCACATATGCACTGTACAAAACTAACGCATCTTGAATAAATTGCCTTAAATAGCGCATAATTCAGATTGGCAGAAATGTTTAATATTGCGAATAAACTCATTTTATGTTAACCGCGGACCATCTGGTGATTCGCTGAGGTGAGGAAATACACATGGAACAGCTTCTGGTTGAAAGTCAACTGAAAACAAAGACCCTGCAGCAAATTCTGGATAATTTCACTGTTCTATCTGATATTCGCGTTGCTTATTTTGATAAGGATCAGGAGCGCGTTATGGGTCTTGATAAACCTGTTTGCCGGTTCTGTAAATGCATCAAGGCAATCCCGTCACTGCGAAAGGGCTGTGAGATGAGTGATCAGAGAGCGTTTCAGGAAGCGCGTCTGACTCAGCAGCTGGTTTTATATCGATGTCACATGGGGCTTTGGGAGGCAGTACAGCCTCTTGCGATTCAGGGAAAGACAGCAGGATTTCTGATGATTGGACAAGTCAGGAAGCAGCAGTCGGAAGTACAGGAGAATAATGTTCTTGCAGCTTTAAATGATGCCTTAAAACAAGCCAGGATGTCTTCCGAACAGATTGAGACAATTATCAGCGCGTATTCAGGGTTGAAAGTCTTCAGTCAGGAAAAACTGCTTGCAGCAGTACAAATGCTTAAACTGATCACCTATGTCCTCATTGATACCGATGTCGTCCGTATCCGGACACGTACCGTGGTTGAGTCAATCCGTGACTTCATTATTGA
>SLHU01000206.1 GCA_007135995.1 Clostridiales bacterium
CCCAAGCATCTCGCCGGTAACACCGCTTTGCTTGATGCATTAAAAGTTTGAGAACTTTTGATTTCAGTCATGATAAAAAACACCTGTTTTTTATCACCAGATTTTGATGCAAGCGCTCATTGGAGAAGATAACGTATGAATGGCCAGCAACCGTAAAAGGTGCTGGCCATTATATGAGGGGTGTGCCGCTAACTCGTTATTGTTTTACTGCGGTTGCTGTACCACGGGGTGTGTCACGGGGGTCAGGCGATGAAGGGAAGTGCCTGAACGAATTAACGGCCTATCATAGTAAAATCTCCTGACAGTGTTTCTGCATCTATTTTTTGGCCGCCCTGGTTTAGTTTTGCCAGCAGAAGTCTTCTTTCCTGGCGAATGGTTTCGACAGTCAGGTTTTTTGAGTCGAAAGAACCAGACAAAGTAGAAAAATTAATATCAGCATCGGTCGCGGCCGGCAATGTCAGTGTAATGTCGCCGGAAAGCGTTTCAACATCGAATGTATGTAAGTTGTCAAGCTCAATATTGACGTTTCCGGACATCGTCTCTCCTGACACTTTGCCGTTCAAGCCAGCTATGTCAACTGACCCGGACAGTGTGGAAAAGATGATGTCGGTTTCACCGCCGTTTTCTATTCTCAGGCTGCCGGACAGACTATCATGATAATAGGCTGTCATGCGATCAGTAACGTCAACATCCAATCGGCTGGTGCCTGATAAGGTATTGACTTTTACAATACCGGAAAACTGAGATGGAATTGCGACATGAATGTTCATCTGACTAAACCGCATTCCATACCGAGGGTACTTCACATTCAGGTATAAGGTGCTGCCTGAAGTTTTAGCTTCCCATTCAACCTTATTTGTGCGGGTTGTGTAGGTTCCTTCCAGACGGGCGCTGATCTGATTGTCAGCTGCGCTGATCAGGATTGATTCAGATAAGCCGGTTATATGTATTTCGCTGATGCCCTGCGGATCAATTTCGTGAATCTTGTCGATTGAATGAGAAACAGAAGAACCGATCGGCAGATCAATCCAGCTGCCCCGGCTCACCAGGTTATCAATGTTCTGGCCAAAACGGCTGACATTTCCCAGATCATCCCAGCCATTCGTGCGTACGGTTAAGGTGATCGCTGCTGTCAGTGAAGTCACAAAGACAATAAGGCTGACGATTAAAATGATAATGGCTGACTTTTTCATATGGATGCATCTCCTTTTACGAGTTTTTTGTTCCAGCTAAAATATTGTTGCAGTAAGTAGACGAACCCTTTTGTCAGATAGTACATCAGTACGATGCCGATCACAGCCAGTGCCACCAGTGACAGTCCGAACAGGAAGAGGATCAGGCCGGTGATACCGGCTTCCAGTATGGCAGCAGCGAACAAAGCCAGTCCCGCTATGCCAATGCCGCCTGCTGCTGCCCAGAATCCAAACAGAAGACTGATCAGCGTCATCACGACCGGCAAAGCAATAAAAAGATTCAGGACAATCACGAGCACTAGCATGCTTTCATTGATCCCTTTGCCGTTTTTCTGATGATCCTGCGTTGTCCAGGACTTCGCCTGAGTGCTGTCAGCTGTCGCATCAGCTTCAGAGACATGCTGCCAGCCGTTTGTGCCTGACTGCTGCGGGTTATAGGTAGTATCAGACACCAGACCCATGTCCGGACGCTGCCGGTTCTCCTGCCAGCTGGACCTTATGTCCTGATGCTGCTGCCCGTCGGCGATGCTTTCTTTATATTCTCTGGCAATTTCTGCCGGATCTCCCAGCTCTTTTGACAGCTGCTCCTCGGAATGACCCTGCTGCAGCCCGTTCGCATAATGTTCTTCAAAATCAGCCAGAATTTCTTTTGTCAGCTCTGGCTCTAGTGGCCGCAGTGCCTGCTGCAGCGCATAGAGAAATTGATTCTTATTCATGTGCCCTTCCCCCTGTTATCGCGTTTACAGACGCGGTAAAATGTTGCCACTCCACAAAAAGCTTTTTATGGATCTGCCGGCCGTAAGGTGTGATTGAGTAATACTTGCGCGGCGGCCCTCCTGTTGATTCTTGCAGATAAGTCGTCACTTGTCCATCTGCGGCAAGTTTGCGCAAAATGGGATACAAGCTGCCATCTGCAATCTCAATTGACTGCGATAACGTACTGGCCAGTTCATATCCATACTGATCCATTCGCATCAGCATCGATAAAACACATAATTCCAGCACTCCTTTCTTGAACTGAATGTTCATGGCAAAGCCCCTTTCAATGTAAGTCTAACTTGATGATCCTGTATCTGACGAGGTAATATCTTATATACAGTAGTGATAATAATACTATACAGATACAATGTCAATACTAATTGCAATACTATATAGACGAAAGATAAATAGTTTTGTTCCAGACAGTTTATATTTTTTTCTGATTTACATGAATGGGCTGATATATTATGATAAAGGGTAAGTTTCCGGTACATAGCCGGACAGGAGGTAAATATGATCGATTTTAATGATGCTGATGTGCGCAGTCGCTATTGGCATACCACATCACATATAATGGCGCACGCGGTTAAAAGGTTATACCCAGAGACGCGTCTGGGCATTGGCCCTTCAATTGACCAGGGATTCTACTACGATTTTGATCGTGAGCAGACGTTCTCACCAGACGAGCTGAAGCGCATTGAGCAGGAAATGAAAAACATTATTAAAGAGAAACTGCCGCTTGAGCGGTTTGAGCTGCCAAGGCAGGACGCGCTGGCTTTGATGGAAGAAAAAGGTGAGATTTATAAAATAGAGCTGATCCACGATCTGCCTGAAGACGCTGCGCTTTCTTTTTACCGTCAGGGAGATTTTGTTGATCTATGCAGTGGTCCGCACCTGGAGCATACAGGCCAGGTGAAGGCTGTCAAGCTGACGCAGGCTGCCGGCGCTTACTGGCGCGGCAGTGAAAAAAATAAAATGCTGCAG
>SLHU01000063.1 GCA_007135995.1 Clostridiales bacterium
GATAGAAACGAATGTCCAGTTCGCGCAAATTGTTTCACCCAGTGATACGATCGCCATTATCACCTTGAGCCTGAAGATCAGCGGCAACGAATCACTGATCAATCTTTGCATCCCTCACAGCGCGCTTGAGCCGGTTGCTAATGTGCTTAACACCCGTCTTCTGACTGGCGGGCAGCAGGACAAGACAGGCGGTAAATCATACCAGGAGCCGATTCTGGGCAAGCTCCAGACAACCCCGGTACCGCTCAGAGCTATTTTATCGGAAACCACGATAACGATTGATGAACTGCGCAGCTTGCAGCCCGGTGATGTCATTCAGCTCGATAACCAGATAGGCGATCCGATCCAGATCAATATTGGCCACCTGCCGCGCCTGATCGGACAGCTGGGAACAAAGAGTAAAAAATACGCCATCCGGGTAACCGGGTTTGTCCATGAGGAGGAAGAATATGAATAACGCGTTATCCCAAAATGAAATTGATGCCCTGATGGCAAATTCTCAGTTGGAATCGCCGGAAGAAGTGAAGCAGATCGCCGGCCTGAGCGACATGGAGATTGACACGCTGGGAGAAATCGGCAATATCAGCATGGGCTCTGCGGCTACAGCGCTATACACGATCATCGACCGCAGTGTTGTGATTACCACACCAGAAGTCAGCATCACGAATATGGAAAAACTGGCAGGCGCTCAGCAGGTGCCTTATGTGGTGGTAAATGTTGATTATACCGAAGGCTTTATCGGCAACAACATGTATGTGCTGCGCATTAACGATGTAAAGGCGATCACAGATATTATGATGGGCGGTACCGGCACAATATCGGATGAGCCGCTTTCCGAGCTGCATATCAGCGCGATCAGCGAGGCGATGAACCAGATGATGGGCGGCATGGCCACCTCGCTGGCGGACATGTTTGGCCGCGTCATTAATATTTCGCCGCCGAAATCAATGATGGTCAAACTCGGAGACGATCAGATCCGCGAGCTCATTGAAAACCAGCAAGAAGAATTGATCCAGATCCGGTTTCGCATGTCGATTGAAGGACTTGAGGACAGCAGTATTATGCAGTTGATCCCGCTTGATTTTGGCAAACAGCTTGTCAGCGGTATTTTAAATGGCGGCGATATGCCGGAAGTGATGCAGGAAACATCCGGGTCAGCCGATGATTCCGATGCTGCCATCTTGTCCCAGGAAGAAATTGAGGCAATGATGAACGCGCAGTCACACACGGCGGCGCAGCCCCAAAGCCAGAGCCCGCAGCAAGAAGAGCCGCTGTCTGTGCCGCTGCCGCGCAAAAACACGCCGGCCGCAGCCAAAGCGCCGGCCCAGCCGTCAGTAGATATAAGACCAATTCAGCTATCTGATTTTGATCAGGACGAGCAGCCGGGTCATAGCGATAATGGGATTGATATTATCCTTGATGTGCCGCTGCAAGTGTCCGTTGAGCTTGGTCAGAGCAGAAAAACCATCCGCGAAGTCATGGATCTGAATATCGGATCGGTTGTTACACTCGACCGTGTCGCCGGTGAGCCGGTTGATGTGGTGGTCAACGGCAAAATTGTCGCCCGTGGTGAGGTGATTGTCATCGATGACAGCTACGGTATTCGGATTACCGAGGTGATCACATCCAACCGCGTCAGAACCAGACGCTGAAAATTATGACCTGTGCAGCAGCTTAGCGGTTAAAGACCTGTGCAGCAGCTTAGTGGTTAAAAACACATGCAGCAGCTTTGCCATTTTAGACACATGCAGCCGCTTAGCGGTTGAAGATTAAAGAAAGGAAACGTTTGTTATATGATCAGCGTATATCATCCTTGTCTCATCAATATAAACAGCCTCTGGCCAGGTGTTCTCAACGCCTATGAACGAGGCCCTTTTGAGATTGTGATGGTTTTTGTGGTCACGATAGGCGTATTTTTTCTGGCCTGGCTGGCGGCTCGTTTTCTGGCCAGACGTTCAATGCAGCCTCGCCGTGACGGCCTGATGCATATGGCCGACCGGCTGATGCTCGGAAAAGACAAGCAGATTATTTTGCTCAAGGTTGGACACACGTATTATCTGGTGGGGTTATCGCAAAACAGCATCCAGTTCAGCCAGCCGGTTCAGCCGGAAGCGTTTGCGGATCTTTTTGCCGACAAACAAAAAGCCGGCGATTTATTTACCGCCCAGGCAGACGATGCTTCAAGCCAGGACAACGACTCGAACGTGTCATCTGAGTATCAGACAGCGCCCGGGGATTCAGCCAGCCTAAGCCAGCATCATCTTGATCAGCAGGAATCAGCCAAGGACAAAGCGATGCACCCGGATCAGCAAAAACCTGGTATAGAGGCGCAAACAGGCAGCTGGTATATGCGGCAAAAACAGCTTTTTTCGGGACACCGTCTGCGTCAGGGAACCAGCGGCCGAAAAGGTCTTTTTGCCCTGATCGGGGACGGCCTTCACTGGCTGATCAGCGCGTTTCAATGGAGAAGCCGCTGGCAGGCAATGAAACACCAGCAGTCCCGGCGAGACAATCTGTAATAAGATTAAGCAGACCATCGATAGATCTGCAAACAGGCAGGAAACATTTGAGATACAGGAGAGATGTGTGAATAAGCAAACAGGCAGGAAAAACAGAAAATGGAAAACAGCGGCCGCATGGCTGCTGACTTTGCTGATGCCTGTTGCAGCCGGCAGCACCAGCCTGGCATCGCCGCTGGATGTATCGATCGAAGACAGTGAACCACTGCAGCTTTTAATCATGCTGACCCTGCTGGGTCTGATTCCAACCTTCCTGATTATGATGACCGGTTTCACCCGCATTTTAATTGTACTGGGATTTGTCAGGAATGCCACCGGCCTCCAGCAAATGCCGCCAAATCAGGTGTTGATCGGACTGGCATTGCTGCTTAACTTCTTTTTCATGTCACCGGTGATCGACCAGATACAAGAACGTGCTTATGACCCTTATATGAACGAAGAAATTACCCAGTCAGAGGCGATTGACGAGGCGATGATACCGCTGCGTGCGTTCATGCTCGGCCAGACCTACAGCAGTGATATAGAAATGTTCATGGGTATGGCTCAGATTTCATCTGTGCCGACCATAGACGATATCCCGACCCGGGTAATTGTGCCGGCCTTTATCACCAGTGAGCTGAAACGCGCGTTTCAGATAGGCTTTTTTATCTTTGTACCATTTCTGGTCATCGATATGATTGTCGCCAGCACCCTGATGTCAATGGGCATGATGATGTTGCCGCCAACGGTGATCGCGCTGCCGTTCAAAGTTTTGCTGTTTGTCCTGGTCGATGGCTGGAGTCTGGTGATCCAGACGCTTTATGCCAGCTTCCAGTAGCTGTAGCTGTGATAAACGCTGATGAAAAAAGTTGATGAAAAGAGGGTAAGATGAGTCAGGCAGATGTGATGAGAATATTTCAGGAAGCAATTTATACCGTAATTGAGGTGGCGGCGCCCGTGCTGCTTGTGGGACTGGGTGTGGGACTGCTGGTTTCCATCTTTCAGGCCATGACCCAGATTAATGAACAGACTATGGTTTTTATTCCTAAAATACTGGGGATCATGCTGTCACTGCTGCTGTTTGGCAGCTGGATGCTGACAAGACTGACAGAGTTCACCCATCGTCTGTTTGATAATATAGCGGTTTTAATTAACTGATAACACGTATGAACGCAGTGATTTGAAAAACCGCATCGAACCATATGGACGAAAGCGACACACCCGAAACGATGCAAACGAAAGCACACACTCGAAACGATACAAGCGAAAGCGACAAAAAAGACAAGCTATATAGACAATATGGACGCTGCTGAAACGCGGCAAAAGCTTACGGAAAGGTAAAGGGCAATAAGAAGGACATGCTGTTTGTAGAACTGCTGAACCTGGATCAGGACATACTGCCTTATTATCTGCTGATGTTTGTTCGCATGAGCGGGTTGTTCCTGATCACGCCGATTTTCAGCCGCCGCAATGTGCCGGGGATATTGAAAGCCGGTCTGTGTGTGGCGCTGACGTACATTCTGGCTACGGCAATCCCGCCGCAGCCGGATTTCGCGTCCGGCAATATGCTCAGTTATCTGCTGATGGTGCTGATGGAGCTTTCAGTTGGCATGATGCTGGGTTTTATCTCCTTGTTTTTCTTCAATGCCGTGATGGTCGCCGGACAGGTGATCGATGTAGAGATTGGCATGGGCATGGCCAGTGTGCTTGACCCGCAGTCGGGCGTTCGAAGCTCCGTCAGCGGCACCTTGCTCAACTTAGCGCTGATCTTGTATTTCTTGATTAATAACGGCCATCTGCGGCTCATCGCCATTCTTGGCCAGTCAGTCCAGCGGATTCCGGTTGGCCAGGCGCGGATCAGCGTTGAGCTCGCCTGGTTCTCAGCTGAGCAGTTTACGCTGGCTTTTACGTTGGCTGCCAGCCTGATGCTGCCCCTGATCGGCGGTGCTTTGCTGACAGAAACCGCGATGGGCATTTTGATGCGGGCGATCCCGCAGCTGAATGCCTATATGGTGGGTATTCCGCTGAAAGTACTGGTTGGCCTGACAATTCTACTGTTCATGCAGCCTTTTTATATAGGATATAGTGACCGGCTTTTTGAGCGCATGTTTATCGCCTCAGAGCAGGTCTTCAGACTGATGGGGGGAATTACGTGAGCGGTTCAACCGGCGAAAAAACTGAAAAAGCGACCCCCAAAAAACGGCGTGACGAGCGTGAAAAAGGCAATGTCATGCGCAGCCAGGACTTTGCGACCGCGGTTGTACTTCTTGGGGTATTTGGCATGCTGCGGCTCAACTCGCCTGCCATGGGCCGCAATATGCAGCGGATCGTATCAGAGTCAATACCAGGCGTTTCAACCCGGCAGGGCGTTTTGACCATACATGACTTGATGAGCTTTTTTTCGGATCTCGTGCCGGTGATTATCAGCGTGATGATTCCTGTCTTCCTGTTCGTCATGGTTGCGGCAGCCCTTGTCAATGTTTTGCAGACTGGCTTTTTGTTTACCACCAAGACCCTGGAAGTAAAAGCGGATCGCCTGAACCCGATCAACGGCGCGAAACGGATTTTCTCTTCGCGTATCGTTGCTGAAATGGTCAAATCAATCGCCAAGATCGCCATTGTCCTGATTTCTGTCTACCAGGTGTTTACCAACGATATATCCAAGATCGCAGGACTGCTGAGCTATGATCTTGCGACAGCGACCAGCATGCTGGCCGACCT
This sequence comes from Clostridiales bacterium, assembly GCA_007135995.1. GTDB lineage: Bacteria > Bacillota > Clostridia > Saccharofermentanales > UBA5734 > SLHU01. Next base: position 5,220 of record SLHU01000063.1, read on the forward strand.
TATTTTCAATCTGGCGTTCCGAGTCTCGATAGTTCTGGTTATTCTGGCTATTTTCGATTATATCTACCAGTGGTGGAAATATGAGAAGGATCTTCGCATGACGAAACAGGAAATAAAAGATGAATACAAGAATATTGAAGGAAACCCGCAGAACAAAGGCCGGATCCGCCGCATTCAGCGTGAAATGTCCATGCAGCGGATGATGAATGATGTACCGCAGGCCGATGTGGTTGTCACAAACCCAACCCATTTTGCTGTCGCCCTTCGCTACCAGCCGCAGCAGGATGCCGCGCCGGTTGTGATGGCGAAAGGGCAGGATCTGGTCGCGAGACGCATCAAAGAGATCGCGGCTGAACATGATATTGTTCAGGTGGAAAATGTCATACTGGCCCGGGCACTTTACGCCCACTGTGAAATTGGGCAGCAGATCCCTGCAGAGCTATACAGCGCCGTGGCTGAAGTACTGGCCTATGTCGCGCGGCTGAAGGAGGAAGTATCGCTATGAAATATACCGATGTCCTGATCGCCGCCGCGATCTTCACGATTATTATCCTGATCATAGTACCGCTGAACACGGTGCTGCTTGATTTCTTTTTGATCATCAACATTACATTGGCGATTATGGTGCTGCTGATGACCCTTTTCACCAAAGAAGCGCTTGAGTTTTCAGTTTTTCCGCCTCTTTTGCTGGTACTGACCTTATTTCGTCTGTCGCTCAATATTTCTTCAACCCGCCTGATCCTGGGTAATGACGGCGAAGCCGGCGCGGTCATCCGCACCTTCGGCAGCTTTGTCATTGGCAGCAACCTGGCGGTGGGTGTGGTTGTTTTCCTGATCATCATCATTGTTCAGTTTATTGTGATTACCAAGGGTGCTGAGCGTGTGGCCGAAGTAGCAGCCCGCTTTACCCTGGACGCGATGCCCGGCAAACAGATGTCTATCGATGCCGACTTGAACGCAGGCCAGATTAACGAACTGCAGGCAAAGGAACGCCGGATGAAAATTCAGCATGAAGCTGATTTTTACGGATCCATGGACGGCGCCAGCAAGTTCGTTAAGGGCGACGCGATTGTCGGGCTGCTGATCGTGGTCATCAACATGGTTGGCGGTATTATCATTGGTATTGTATCATCCGGCATGGAGATGGAAGATGTGATCTCCCGCTATACACTGGCGTCTGTCGGCGATGGGCTGGTCAGTCAGATACCGGCGCTGATGATCTCAACCGCGACCGGTATCATGGTCACAAGAGCCGCCTCGGAACATAACCTCGGCCGTGATATTTCCTCACAGATGACCGCCCAGCCCGCACTTTTGATTATCGCAGCCGGTACGGTGCTGGCACTGGGCTTTATCCCTGGTCTGCCAACTTTCCAGATCATTTTACTCGCTCTTTTCATTGGCGGCCTTGGTCTGGTACTGCGTTCACAACAGCTGCAAAAAAACGCAGCGAAGCAGGCGCAGGATGCTGAAACGGTGCAGCAGCAAAGCGATCGTGATAAGACACCCAATCAGCAAGACTCCGTGGCAAGTCTTTTGCATATTGATCTGATAGAGCTCGAGCTGGGTTATGGGCTCATCCCCCTGGCTGACCCGGCTCAAAACGGCGATCTTTCCGAACGAATCAGTGTGATCCGCCGACAGTTCGCCAGCGATTTCGGGCTGATTATTCCCGGTATACGTCTTCACGATAATGTTTTGCTTCAGACGAATACATACTGCCTGAAGATTCGCGGTGAGGAAGTGGCCAAAGGCGAAGTCATGCCGGACAGCCTGATGGCGATGCATCCTGAAAACCTGGAAGACCATCCTTTTGAGGGGGTTGCAGCTGTAGAACCGTCCTTTGGCCTGCCGGCTCTGTGGATCAACGTCCGTGACCGTGAAAAAGCAGAGTTATATGGCTATACACTCATCGATCCGGCTTCCGTGATCGCGACACATCTGACGGAGGTGCTCAAACGATACGGTCATGAGCTGATCGACCGTCAGCAGGTCAAAGATTTGATCACCTTTCTGAATGAATCTCAGCCGGTACTGGTAGAAGAGACGATTCCCAAACTGTTCTCAATGGGCGAACTGCAGAAAGTGCTGACCGGATTGCTGCGCGAGACAATCCCCATCCGCGATATCGGCACCATTGTAGAAACCATGGCTGAGCACGCGCAAAACACAAGAAAACCAGAACAACTCGTTGAGTTTGTCCGCCAGCGCCTGCGCCGCTCAATCAGCCGCCGCTTTATTGAAGGTGAACACGCACGGGTGATTACGGTTGATCCGCAGCTGGAACAGACCATTCTTGAAAAGCTGCGTCAGACAGACCAGGGTTCGTTTGTCGCCCTGGCACCTGAGCAGATTCAAAAACTGCTGGTCAGCTTGAAAACAGCGCTTGAAGACTCACTTTCAATGGGTATTCAGCCCATTGTGCTGACATCACCCGCTGTCAGGCCGCACTTCAAAAAGCTATCGGAACAATTGGCACCTGATCTGACCGTTTTGTCTTACAACGAGGTTGAAAGTCATATTGAGATAAAAGCAGAAAGGATGGTTAGCATACAGATATGATTGTAAAAAAATTCATTGTTGATGATATGCAGGAAGGCATGCTGCTGATCCGAAAAACGATGGGCCGCGACGCGATGATTCTAAGTCAGCGTCCGGTACGCGGCAGCGGGCCCTTTGGTCTGCTGAAAAAAAAGCGGCTGGAAGTGTATGCTGCCGCCGAGGAAGAGGCGATAGACGCCTTGCAGTATGAAAATCAGCGGCCTTCTGCCAGCTCCGTCAGTCTGAACCGGGCCGCTTTGAACCTAAAAGAGATACACCAGCCAGTAAACCGCCCGCCGCAGCAAGGGCAGCAGGCATTAAACCGCCCGCCCAAGCAGGAACAAGACCGGATTGACAAGCTGGCCAACCTGATTGAGCAGATGCAAAAGCAGTCACAGATGCAAAACGAGCCGCAGCCTCGCCAGGCAATGGAAGCACAGGGGGCAGAACACACACAGATGCCGGATACCGGAACACCGGCAGCGGCTGCGGGGACTGACCAGCATGTACGGCCGATGCAGCCCGTACAGCCTGCGCAGAACACAAACACTACCAGCGGTGAACAGCAGGCAACGGTTCACCAGCGCCTGCCCCTGTCCGCCGAGCAGCCAGAAAACCTGGAGCACCTGCTGCGTCAGATTCAGCGCGCTGCGGTTCAGGATCAGCTGCAGCCACAGCAGCCATCAACGCAGTCGCAGCCATCGCAGTCATTACAGCCGCCTGAGCATCTGCGGCAAAGCCGGCAAGCGCAGCAGCAATCTCAGCAAGCGCAGCCATCGCGGTCATCACATCAAGCGCAGCTGTCATCGGATGGTGCCGGCCAGTCCTCTGATTTTATGCCGGATCCGCTCCCGGGCAGACGTGATCCAGAGCAAAAGACACCGCTTCACTTGTCTGCAAAACAGGAAACGGCGTTCTCAGAGCTGTCCCCGGTGAACACTGAGCAAAGCCAGATCAGGCAGAAGACGTATATGGGACCTGGTGTGCACGCTCCTGATTTGGCTGCGGCTGCAACACCGGATTTGAATCAGCCGGATACAGACATGCAGGAAGCGCAGCTTGGGGTCATGTATGAAAAACTGCTGTCGGCAGATGTGCATCTGCAGGTGGCAAATCAGCTGATCAATCAGGCTGCAGACGATTCGCTGTATGAAGATGTATCATCAGAGCAAATCCTTGCAGACCTGATTCAGGACTGCTTCAGCCAGGATGGCCTTGAGCTGAAACTGAAAAAAGGAAAGCAAAAGAAAGTGATGTTCGCCGGTCCGTCTGGAGTCGGCAAGACAGCCACCCTGATTAAACTGGCAACGCAGCTGTGCCGTGACCAGCATCTGGATATAGGGATTATCTCTGCAGATTACCAGCGGGCCGCGGCGCATCTGCAGATAAAAGCCTATGCAGATATTCTGGGACTTTCCTTTTACAGTCTGAAAAGCCTTTCAGAAGCACCCGGGGCTAAACAGGAAATGTCAGGAAAAGATCTGGTCTTGATTGACACCCCGGGCTGCAACCCGGCATTCGATGAACAGGCGACACTGGCCCATCAGCTGATGGAAATATTCACGCCAGATCAATTATATGTCTGTCTGGCAGCCGGAACCAGCTACAGCATGGCCAGCCGGATGCTGCCTTTTTACCGCGATCTGGGTGATTTTGAGTTATTGATCACGAAAATGGATGAAATAGAAGCATGCGGCACATTACTCAATTTTTCCCGGCTGGCAGAAAAACCGATCGCCTGCCTGACAGACAGTCCTTTCGTTTCAGAGCAGCTGCGTCACCCTGACGTGGATGCGATCATCAATCAAATCTTGAGGTGAAACATATGCAGGCAAATAAACGCTTTCAGGTGATAGACCTGGATGACAACCCAATGGCACAGTCGTTAACAGAAACTAACGCTGACAAAACGCTGCAGAGTAATCGTACGAAGGCGGACAGGCTCTGGCAGATCTATGAAAAAAACCGCTCGACAGAAAACCGAAATGATTTGCTGATGCATTATATTGACCTGGTCAAGCGCGTTGTGAACCGGCTTTTGGTCAGCAGCAGCCCGTATCATGATTTCGATGACCTGATCAGCTGTGGTGTGATTGGTCTGATGGATGCGCTGGAACGTTTCGATTCCAGCCGCGGCGCGCGTTTTGAGTCATATGCTCAGATTCGGATTAAAGGTGAGATCATTGACTATATGCGGCGACAGGACTGGCTGCCGGTCAATCAGCGAACCCGGCTGCGCCAGGTGCAGGCGGGCTATGACACGCTGGCTCAACGGCTGGGGCGAGAGCCAGGTGACCAGGAAGTCGCCGATCACCTGAACATGGAACTGGCATCACTGCAGCAGATTATGGGTGAAGCACACCTTTCCAATATTATCTCATTTGACGACCTGCTGGCTGACACCACCAGCCGCAAGCATGTAGAAGCGGTTGATGCGGAAATTGAGCAGGCCCACGAAAACGAAGAAATGAAACAGCTGCTGATCAGAGAGCTGCAAGACCTGAGTGAACGTGAACAGCTCATTCTCAACTTGTATTATATGGATGAACTGACACTCAAGGAAATTGGCACGGTCATCGGCCTGACGGAATCGCGTATTTCGCAGATACACTCTAAAGCACTGATGCAGCTGAAAATTCGCCTGATGAAGCAGCTATAGGGAGACACATATGAATATGAACTGGGAACTTTTCATTCTGATTACATACGGATTTATCCTTGGCGTTTTGCTTTTGGTGCTGTCTTTCTATTTGTACAGCCGCTGGATTCGCCGGCAGATCACGGCATCTGTGCAGGCTTCGGCGCCGGCATCTGACGCATCTCTGATAAGCGGTGACGCAAGAAAAATAGATTTTCAGCAGATTGAACGATTGGTCAGGCTGCACCAGGATGTTAAAGATGACTTGTCGAATTACGGCGACGTGCTGGTGGCGATGCGCAATGAACAGCTGACCGCCAGCGCGCATCAGCAAAAACAAATTGACATATGCCTGGGGTTTATTGAAAAAGAACAGCGTCAGCGCCAGGCTGAAGAACAACGTCAGCAGGAGGCAGATGAACAAAAAAAGCAGCAGGATGAAGCGCAGCGTCAGCAGCAGGTAAACGAGATGCGTCGGCAGGAAGAAGTGCAGTGTCAGCAGCAGGAATCAGTTTTAAGCAATGAATCAAGTAGCTGGAATCGCTATAAAGTCACCCAAAAGACGGGCACATCAGCTGCTGAAAAAAAAGCGGCTTCTGAGCATATGCCAGATCGTCAGCCAGCCAGACACAACAGCCAGTACCAGGGAAAAGACACGACAGGTGAAACACGAAGTGACGCACAGCCGCAGTCTGGACACGACACCAAAGTACGCAGCCAGCGCCAGTCGAGGGATGAGGAAAAACAAAAAAATCAGCGGCGCGCTGTTAAGGGCGAGACGCCGCGCGACCAGGTGATGAAGCTGATCCGTTTTGGGATGGAGCCGGACATGATCAGTCAGAAGACCGGGCTCAGCCTGGGAGAAATTGACTTGATGATCAGCTTGAATCAGAAGGAAGCGCAGTCCTGACACAAAAAAAAAGAACCTAATATGAAACGATTTAAAAATATAATTAAAGTTTTTATATAGTGTATACGTTACTATTAGTGTAGACCTATATAAAAGGCTCAACAGGAGGCCAGCCATGATTCGAGGACTCTACATTGCAGCA
>SLHU01000419.1 GCA_007135995.1 Clostridiales bacterium
GAGCACAGGCTTGATGTGGTCATGCCCTATGCCGACAAGACAGCATGGCTGGAGGACGGCCATCTTGAAGTGTTTGATCAGCCGGCAGATATATTGATCAGGAGAGCAAAAGCTGCGAGCGCTTTGCATCGCAAGGCCTTTCCTGATCAGCCCACTGAGCTGAGCGATGTTTTATATGGCGGTCAATCTGCTGAAAATGTAAGGAAAAATGAAAACGTAAAGAGGGATGTAACTGCAAAGGACGATGACAATGTAAGGAAAGCTGAAAACGTAAAGAGAGATGAAACCGTAAAGGACGATGACAGATTTCGGTCAGATGAGTCTGAAAAATCAAGTGAAGAGGCCCTGTTTCATCTGCGTCATCTTTGTTATGAGGCGGGGAGACGCCGCATCATCAACAATGTCTCGCTTTCCATCTGGCGGGGCGACCGCATTGTCTTGTTGGGTGATAATGGCAGCGGTAAAACAACCTTGCTGCAGCTTCTGGCATATCTCGTCCGGCCAACAGGCGGGGATATTGTTCAGACGGTCTTGAACCGCAAAGCCGGCAGGTCACCAAAATGGTTCAGGCGTGTGGGCTATGTCTATCAGGATCCAAGCTATCAATTATTCATGCCAAGTGTTGCTGAAGAAATTGGCTATCAGTCTTCAGACAGTCAGCGTTCAAAGCGTTTCATGGAGCAATACAATCTCGAAGATTTCGCTTCTGTACATCCCCAGATTTTGTCTGAAGGGCAGAAAAGACGTGTCAGCATCGCGGCCATTCATGCTGCTAATCCCGAAATTCTGCTGCTTGATGAACCTACTGTCGGGCAGGATACAAAGCATCTGGCGATGTTGATTCATACGCTTGGCTCCTGGCTTGATCAGGAGCAGGGAACAATCGTTTTCATCACCCATGATTATCGCTTTGCTGCTGCGCTGGCTGACAGGGCCATCTGGATTGATGAAGGGCGTATTGTCATGGCTGGCGGCAGGGACGTGATCGACGCTTATTTCACACAAAAATAAACATAGTTGACTGAAAAATGAAAAGCAGGATGAAGTGATAAAAAGCAAAAAGACCGCCCCGAAAGGCGGTCTTTATCTGATATAAAGACTGCTGTCATTAAGAGTTTAAAACAAGCTTTTTGCCTTGCTGACAACATTGTCAGGTGTGAGCCCGAACTTCTCAAATAATACTTTTCCAGGTGCGGAAGCGCCAAAGGTATCCATGCCGACCACGATGCCATCGAGACCTACATAACGGTACCAGGATAAGGATGAACCCGCCTCAACCGCGACACGTCTGCGAACCGCACTGGGCAGTATGCTTTCCTTATATTCATCGGACTGTTCTTCAAACAGCTCGAAACTCGGCATTGAGACGACACGTACGGCTTTGCCTTCAGCCGACAGTTTTTCTGCAGCTGCCAGAGTGATTTCCACCTCAGATCCAGACGCCATCATAATCAGCTCAGGGTTTGCTGCGTCGCGGACAATGTAGCCGCCTTTCAATGCTTCCGGGCCAGATTGTTCAAGTGTCGGCAGATTCTGTCTGGAAAGAATCAGGCAGCTGGGTGACTGTCGCTGAAGCGCTGCGATATAGCCGGCGGCTGTTTCTTTGCCGTCTGCCGGACGAAAAACCATAATATCCGGTGTGGCACGCAGTGATGTCAGATGTTCAATTGGTTCATGTGTAGGACCATCTTCACCCACACCGATGCTGTCATGGGTCAGGACATAGATAACCGGCAGCTTCATCAGCGCGCTCAGACGCAAAGCCGGTTTCAGGTAGTCACTGAAGATAAAGAAGGTTGAGCAGAAGGTGCGCAGCCCGCCGTGCAGGGCAATTCCGTTCGCTGCGGCTGCCATCGCGAATTCGCGAACACCAAAATGAATATTATGGCCTTTGCGATCTTCGTCAAACCAGCCTTTACCTTTAATTTCTGTTTTGGTTGAGGGCTCGAGATCAGCGCTGCCGCCGATCAGGTTCGGCAGACGTTTCGCCAGCCGGTTCAGGCAGACACCGCTGGTGGCGCGTGTCGCGCTAGAGCCTTCAAATTCCCAGAACGCTTCATCATTGAGCAGGTCTGGCAGATCCATACGCAGGCATTGATCCAGTTCGGCTGCCTTGTCGGGATAATCATTGTGATAACGCTTGAGCATGTTGTTCCATTCATCTTGCCATGACTGCATATTATTTGCTTTTGCCGCGAGATACTCCTGAAGGACTGCCGGGACGGTAAAGGGTTCACTTTCCGGCCAGCCAAGCGTTATTTTGGTTGCCGCCAGATTATCTTCACCCAGCGGCGCTCCATGTGTATCTGCCGAGCCGACCAGCGGCGAACCGTAGCCAATTTGAGTGGCGACAATGATGATGGCAGGACGGCTGCTGTCATCTTTCGCTTCTTTTAATGCCGCTGCGATCGCTTCAGTGTCATTTCCATCGGCGATTTTGATCACCTGCCAGCCGTAAGCCTCATACCGTTTGCCAACATCTTCGGTAAACGCGAGATCGGTGCTGCCTTCAATTGAAATTTCGTTATCATCATAAAAAACAATGAGTTTGCCAAGTTTCAGATGGCCGGCCAGTGAGCTGGCTTCGCTGCTGACACCTTCCATCATGCAGCCATCACCTGCAAGCGCATAGGTATAATGATCAAAAACAGGAAAGCCGTCTTCGTTGAACCGGGCTGCCAGATGCGCCTCAGCTATCGCCATGCCGACAGCGGCGCCAATACCCTGGCCTAAAGGACCTGTGGTCATTTCAACACCGGGGGTATGTCCGTATTCTGGATGGCCAGGTGTCTGACTGCCCCACTGACGAAAGGACTTAAGTTCGTCCATTGGAAGTCCGTAGTTAAACAGATGCAGTAATGAGTAAAGCAGCATAGAACCGTGGCCGGCACTGAGCACAAAACGATCACGGTTAATC
>SLHU01000119.1 GCA_007135995.1 Clostridiales bacterium
AGCGCGGCGCCGATGGCGGTCGCGAACTCAGCAGATTCCGGGACGATTATGTCTACATCGTATAAATCTGAAAAAGCGGACAGGACTTTTTTACCCTGCGTCACCAGTGATAAATTACCGGTGAAGACGATCTGCCGCACCCGGCTCAATCGCGCGGCCATCACAGCAGAGGTGCCGACCGACTGAAAAACCAGATTAATAATCCCCAGCGCGATATCGGCAGCTGAAGCAGAATCATTGACATTCCCGAAGTTTGACGCAGTTGTTTTTGAAGGTAATCCCGGAATCTCACCTTTGGTGATATCACCAATACTCAAGTCGACCTGCTTCAGATCGCCTTTTTCTGCCAGCTGTGTGAACACATCGAAGTCACGGACATTAATCATCCGGTTCGACAGTCCCAGCAGGGTCCCGCCGCCAACACCAGAGCCAATCAGATGTTCAGCCCCGTCCTCTGCCGCACGGACAATAGCCGTGCCTGTGCCCATGCTGACCACCACAGCTTCCGCCAGACCCGACACAAACAGGCCGCCCAGACCGATCGCTCTGAACTCGGGTGTCCGCCTGGTTGGAACGCCCAGCAGATCCCCCTTGATATAAGATGCGCCGACCCCGGTTGCCATAATACGCTCGACATCCGACAGCTCAAGCTCATTTTCATTTAAAAATTTCCCCAGCGCTCCAAAGGCAGACGCGACCGGATCACTGGCTTTGACCAGTGTCTTGCTGATCAGTGAACGGTTTTTAAGCCCGATAATTTTTGTTGTACTGCCGCCGATATCAAGTCCGATGATAATTGACATATGATTCCCCCCAAAATACAAGCATGCCGGCTTTCAGTCAATGAAAACCGGCATATGTGATGTGCCATTCAACGATACACGTGATGTTCAATTTCCAGTTAGTGTGAGCTGGCTGTCTGCTGCTTGACATAGTCCATGCTCTGATTAACAATACCGCCTTCAACAAGCGATGTGTTGCGCGGTGCGACTACAAAGATCACAGATGAGACAGGCATGACTTTTCCGTCCAGAGCATACGCCGAACCGGTTATAAAATCAATCACGCGCTGAGCCACTTTCGGATCAACCTTCTCAATATTGCAAATAACAGTCTTGCCGGAACGAATGTAGTCACAAGCCTGCTGTGCGGCATCTATATCTGCCGGCTGCATGATCACGACCTGCGGCTGTCCGGGTGTGGCCTTGAAGTCTACCACTTTATTTTGCGAACGACGAAACGGACCTGCCGGCCTGGGTTCTTCTGTTTCCTCAACAGGTTCTTCTGCTTCGTAATGATCCTCGTCTGTCACAGAATCATACTCATCTTCATAATCGATATCATCCTGATACGCGTTAAAGCGGTTAAACAGTTTATTGAAAAGCTCTGGCATAAAATACCCTCCCAGACATCTATAAGTTAAATGTAATTTGATTATATGAAGCGGCAGGCATATATGCAATCACTGCAGGAGAAGCGTAAACCGTATGTAACGGAGTTGAAACATACCTTTCTCAATTAAGACAGCAGGGTGACAAACATTACTGATCGCGCGAACCAAACAGTGCCGTTCCGATCCTGACATGCGTCGCGCCGCATAGGACAGCCTGCCTGAAATCCTGGCTCATGCCCATGGAAAGGCAGTTAAACGACTCTGGTGTACCGGGCATCGCACGAATCTGCTCAAACAGGTCTTGTGTCTTCTGAAAGACCGGCAAGGTTTCCTGCGGATTTTCCGTCAGAGGAGCCATTGTCATCAGGCCGCAGACTGAAAGACCTTCATAGTGAAATGCTTTGCGGATTTCTTCAGTCAGTGAAACAGGGTCAAACCCGTGCTTGCTGTCTTCCCCGGAGCTGTTCACCTGAAGCAAAACGCGGGTTACTGTCTCCTGGCTGACACTGCGTTTCGAAAGTGCTTCGAGCAGTTTCAGCGAGTCAACTGAATGAATCAAATAACATTTGCCAACCACGTACTTGACTTTGTTTTTCTGCAAGGTGCCAATCAGGTGCCAGTTGGGTGTCAGTCCTTCAGCAGCCAGCTGATCGATTTTGGGCAGCATCTCCTGCACCCTGTTTTCGCCCAGATCCTGCAGGCCGGACCGGACAGCCAGACTGGCTGAAGAAGCCGGAAAACGTTTGCTGACACCAATTAACGTGATTTCATCCGGACTGCGGCCGGCCTTTTCAGCCGCTTGAGCAATCTGTTCCCTGATTTTGCAAATGCGGCTGGTCATCGCAGCCTGCGAATCAGGGCTTGATTCAGGAAATCCGGCCTTCCTGGTATTGTCTGTGCGTCTGTCATCATTCATATATGTATCACCCTTCAGGTTGTTTGCCATTACTGGTTGCCGATAAACTCGCCTATTTCAATAGATTCCGGATTAAGTACAATAACCGTCGAGATATCCGGGGTTATCGCTTCGCCGGGAAGGCCTTCTATGATGCCGTATTCTCTGTCCTGATCAAGGATCGCCACGCGCACGGCATGTGTATACCCGCCGCTGACAGCTGTCAGGGTTGCCTCGTGCCGGTGGGTATCTATATCAGACAGCGCACTGAGCGGGACTTTCAGCCCGCTTGTACGGGTAACTGTGATTTCCGCGTCAATCAGCCGTCTGTCTGAAAGTCTTTCAACCATCCGGTCTGTCTTGAAAACAGCAAAGGTATCGTCACCGGCCAGCTCTGCACGAAGCAGCCGGGCTTCTCTGATCAGAATTCCTTCTGACGGAATGCGGATATCATATGGATTTTCCTCGCTGAGGGTGCGCGGGTCGGTATCCCGAAGCATAAAAACGAGTGTCTGGTTCAAACTGGATGTGATTCTCAGGACGGGCTGGTCCAGGTCCACATGATCCCCCGTCGGGGTCATCGTCCCGCCTTGCTCAGTGAACTTCACATACTCTTCGGGCGTAATCG
>SLHU01000236.1 GCA_007135995.1 Clostridiales bacterium
AGCTGCATTGTTTTAATGATCATTTTATCGTTTCTCATGTTAAGCCGCATAACAATATCAAAGGTGTAGCCATTTGCATAACTATGATTCACCTGTTTTTTCATCAGCTGATCGGGCGGGTTACGCGAGCAGTCAGAACTGAATGCGCCTGGTCATTTACCAGTGCGCATGAGTACTTCGCGCTCAATCTCGCTCAAGCGGTTTTTCACATGCCTGGCTCGCCTTTTAACGTGACAGACCCGTATTATTCTGATTCATGAAAAATGTAGCGATAAATTAACTCATCTAATAACCGCTGCAATGTTTTAAACACAAGCAGCGCGATAACCGGCAGCAGGGTTGCCAGCAACACAATGCCAATGATTGTTGAAACAATAATCAGACCCCCTGCAATAATACCAAGCAGCATGCCTATGCCTCTGCCTAATGTCTCAAAATACACGGTTGAATTTTCAATTGTCTGATTGACATGTTCAAGAAGCTGTTGCGGGAATTCAGCGCGATTGATCTGATATCGCGCCAAGCCAATATGAAGACTTATCTTCAATAATAAAACAAACTTGGCGATCTGGATGAAGAGCATTGGTATTTTCAATAAGAAATGTACTTTATAATAAAAACGGCTCATAAAAGGGGTTGCAATAAACAATATGACTGTCAGGACAATCGCAGATGTCAGATTGACGAACAACCATTGGCTGTATCTTTCAGGATACAACAAAAGCCAGAAAAATACTGCAGCTGTAATCCATCCAATCAGCCAGAAAAATCCTGTGTGTCGACGTGTCTCATATTCAGTGTCACTCCACACGGGCCCAAGTAAAAAACCTTCAAGGAAGTCCATTTATGTACTCCGATCATAACATCAATTATTCACTATTCTAACAGAAAAGGGGGTGGTGGTAAATAAATTGATTGAAGCGGAATATAGCGTTTCGCAGCTGCCGGACGTCTATGTTATATCATGTTCTTAAAAAACAAACAATGTCCTAAATCTGATCAGATAAAATAATCCGTGATCGCTACTGAACCAGAATGGTCACCCTTCACAGTCAGATCCACTTTAACAACTTCCCTCAGGTGGCGGGAGGCGTGAGTTTCCCCTTTATTAACCTTTTATCTCTTGATAGAAGTACATGCGGCCTAGAATAATCGAAAGGGCGCCCGGCTCACTTTCTCAATAATCCGCTGAAAATCAATCCAACCCTTCGGCAAAGGAAAGCGGCCATGTCTTGTGAAGTTGCAATTGTCAAATACCATCACAATTTGCCAGCTGCTTTTGCTTTGATCCACATGCTGATACCAGTCAATATCATCGTATTGATGTTTATGTTGACTTGTTCCGTTTTTCCCGGGTATAAGGCAATCACTGTTTTGTTCAGTTTCAGATGGCTGCATCACTTCACACGCCTCGTGATCTGTCTCAACCCTCGCTTCACCTACCGTTTTAGAATCGTCAGACGTCGGATCAGTGGTCAGCTTGCTTTCACAAAATGAACACGGGTGTTCATCTGCAAACGAACGGGTCTCCAGAATATCATTGAGCAGCGACGATGTGCTTATAAAGCTGATTAACTCATCAACAGCTTTTGACGGAATCGTCTTGGTGAAATTATTACACCACTGCTTGCTCTCGCGCCAGGTAACATAGTTTTTCTTAATATCAACGTGAATCGAAACACAACCTTTGCGATAGATTGATAACTCACAATCTATCGCTTCTATTTGATTCACGGCTACTTCATTTAACAATTTCTGCACCACAATTACATGCGCTTTCTGCATTGATCAAAAATTATTCAATTAATCATTGCTAATCATATGCATAAAAACTACTCTGCATAAAATCATTTGAGTATCATTATATCGAAATGCAGATGACTGCGCCAAAAACAGTGCGCATCCCGCACTTTTAAAACTAATACGAAAAGACAGTGGGTGTATTATAACGCCTGGCGGCAGAACTATCAAGACAAGTTTCACCGCAGCTGACTCAGCACAAGCATAATCATCTGCCGGCATCCGTCATTTTAGTGCTGTTTAACATACAAACATGAAATGACGGATGCCGGCAGCGCAATGACTAAAATACCGTAAATGATTAAGGATCTTGATCAAAAAACAATATCACCCTTGCTGAAAACTGGGTCGGCAGAGCTGCGTCCGGTTGGCTCAGCGTTTCGCCGCTTTCCGGTTTTTACAGGCTGCTGAAAATTAACGCATATGTCAGCCTGGCAGTCATAATTAAATCTTCAACGCTGATATTCTCATTCACTGAATGCACATCGTTCATGCCGCAGGATATCACAATACCTTCAATCGCATGCTGGTTCAGCACATTGTTGTCACTGCCGCCCCCAGTCTTATCATACGAGGGAACTATTCCGACTGCCTTGCATGCTTCATTAAACCTTTGAACCACTTTGCTGTTTCTATCTATAGCATATGGTAAGTAAGAAACGTGTTCGTCAATTTGAACTTGACCACCCCACAGCTCAGCGGCTTTGATGACGCATGATTTCATGTGATTGACCTGGTCATTTAGTTTTGCCGCGCTAAGTGATCTGCATTCTGCAGTAAACTCACAGAAGTCAGCGACTACATTTGTTTCACCGCCGCCAGTGATGCTGCCTACATTCGCTGTTGTTTCATCATCTACCTGTCCTGTTTTCATTTCCGAAATCCCTTTCGCAGCAATTGATATGGCGTTTACGCCTTTTGATGGCTCAATACCAGCGTGGGCTGCACGCCCTCTAATTTGAAACACAAGTTTAACGTGTCCCGGCGCTTTTAAGATCGCTTTGCCTGGCGGACCGCTTGTATCCAGTATATACGCTTGCCGTGATTTCAGATAATCAGGTTCGAAATTCGATATACCCTGAAGATGCGCTTCTTCTGCCACTGACAA
>SLHU01000072.1 GCA_007135995.1 Clostridiales bacterium
ATCGATATTTAAACTTTTAACATATTCGTTTGCGTTAAAACCAGACAATGTGAGTGTTTCGCGGTTCAGCTGCCCCCCGGTGAGATTGATTTTACAATTCACATTGCGGACAAGCTCAAGCGCGATATTAGGTGCCGGAGTCAGGACAAACAGATTTTCGTCAGGCACTCTCTGAGCCAGACACATGCATGTTGTACCTGAATCGATGTATATGGAACGGCCCGGGCTGATTAAATGAAGTGCTTTCTCGGCGATGGATATCTTCGCGCTTGTGTTTGCTGCCTGTCTTTGGGTGTAGGCAGCTTCTTTAATCATCGAAAGATGCGCCAGCGATTTCGCGCCGCCTCTGATTCTGATAATGTGTCCTTGCCGCTCAAGATATTCGAGGTCGCGCCTCAGTGTCATGCTTGAGACTTCCTGAAATTTCTTTTCAAGCTCAGCCAGACGCACTTCACCCTTTGCCTGTATATAGTGATTGATACTATCTCTGCGATCAATTGGCATATTGCAGCCTCCGTCAGTAAAACTTGCCGATATGATGTGAACTTTGTAATTAACGTGATCATATCACATGCATAAATCAATTACAATCTAAGTATAATGACATTCAGCACACTTTGAACTACGTAATTTTAAGCCTTTTACGCGGTAATCCGGCTGTAAATCCTTTTATGACCCGAAATATTAGATGAAGTGAATGTGAAAAATGACTGAAAAATATATACATTTACATGTTAATAAATAACACAATTGTGTTATAATACCTTTGTTTATCATATGTGAAGTCCTGACACTGACTCGATTAAGGATCGATCAATGTGATTTGTTCACAGATGCGCACGAAAGCTTGATATAATAAATCTGTCAGGCGCATCGAATATGCATAAGGGAGCAGTTCGCTCAGATAAAGGAAAGGTGGCATATAATGCAAACAACAGCAGTCCGTTTATACGGAAAAAAAGATCTCAGACTGGAAAGTTTTAATCTTCCTGAAATTAAACCAGGAGAAATACTGGCCAAAATCGTCTCAGACAGCATCTGCATGTCTTCTTATAAGGCAGCGGTGCAGGGGGCAGACCACAAGCGGGTACCCGCAGATATCGCTGATCATCCGGTTATGATTGGTCATGAGTTTTGCGGGGAGATTCTGGAGGTCGGTTCGCGATGGGCGGATCAGTTCAAGGCAGGTGAACGATTCACCATTCAGCCGGCGATAAACGATCCAGCTAATGTCTACGCCGCTCCTGGCTATAGTTTTAAGTATATTGGCGGTTCAGCCACGTATATTGTCATTCCGGAAATCGTCATGGAGCGCGGCTGCCTGCTTAACTATGACGGTGACGCTTTCTATCACGGATCACTGGGAGAACCCATGTCATGCATCATAGGCGGATATCATGTCAACTACCATACAGAAGCCGGAAGCTATGTACACAAAATGGGTATTGTTGAAGGGGGCAGCATGGCTTTGCTGGCAGGTGTCGGGCCTATGGGTCTTGGCGCGATTGACTATGCCATTCACAATCCGCGTAAACCCGGCTTGCTGGTTGTCACCGATATTGATGATGCCCGCATAAAAAGGGCCGCTTCCATCTATACACCGGAAGAAGCCGCGAAAAATGGTGTAAAACTAATTTATCTCAACACAAAAGACATAGAAGATGTACCGGCAAAGCTTTTATCATTTACGGACGGGAAAGGATACGACGACGTGTATGTATACGCCCCGGTCGCGCCTGTTGTTGAACAAGGTGATAAGATTCTTGGTTATGATGGCTGCCTGAATTTCTTTGCGGGTCCGACAAACCCTGAGTTCAGTGCCAAGTTCAATTTCTACGGTGTGCATTATAATGCGACCCACGTTGCCGGCAACAGCGGCGGCAATACAGATGATCTGATTGAAGCGATCGACATGATGTCAAAAAGACTGGTTGATCCTTCCGCTATGATTACGCATGTGGGCGGTCTGGACAGTGTTATTGAAACTACGCTGAACCTGCCCGATATTCCCGGTGGTAAAAAGCTTATATATACCCACGTGAAAATGCCTCTGACAGCAATCGAGGATTTCTCAAAGCTGGGTGATGAAAACCCGATGTTCAAAAAACTGGCCGATATAGTGGCGGCTAATAATAATCTTTGGTGCGTGGATGCTGAGAAATATCTGCTTGAGAACGCTGATTGTATTAATTAGATTCTTTGTGTGACAGCTTCCGTTCAGTTCTGGGAGCTGTTATACTTTTTCAGGTTTTCACCGACTGTTCACATTCACCGCAAAGGAGTTGTTTATGAGTTTAATTGAGCAATACAAGCAGCCTGCTGGCCTGGCTGCCAAAATCAGTCCGGTGCTGAGAGGTCTTCTGCATCATACATTTACCGGGAAAATCAGCTTTTCAGCCGACTGTTCGATTCAGTCACATCACCAGGCGAATATCTGGCACATAAATCTGCCGGAAGATAATATCGATCAGCTGTATGATTCACTGAAACTGAAATGCGCTGAAGGAAACGTGCCTGAAGCTGTCCATGTTGACAATCTAGGTTGTTTTACGCTTCAGGAAAACGCGCATCGGAAAGGCCGGCTTTCTGGCAAAGTTGTTATTGTTACAGGCG
Source organism: Clostridiales bacterium (assembly GCA_007135995.1). Classification (GTDB taxonomy): domain Bacteria; phylum Bacillota; class Clostridia; order Saccharofermentanales; family UBA5734; genus SLHU01. The sequence goes on from SLHU01000072.1 coordinate 2,614, forward strand.
CTGCCCAGGGCTTTGGTGAAGGCATCGCCAGGGAACTGGCTAAACACGGCGCTTATCTCATTATCGCTGACCTGAATGATGCGCTGGCGAAAAATGTGGCTGATTCTATCAATCATGATACAGGTTTTGATCAGGCCGTTTCCTTGAAAGTTGATGTCGGAGATGAAGCATCAGTTGAACGGCTGGTTGAACAAACAGTTAATCTGTTTGGCGGCCTTGATCTGATTGTCAGCAATGCGGGGGTCCTTCGCGCCGGAGGCCTTGAGGAAATGACACTGCAGG
>SLHU01000411.1 GCA_007135995.1 Clostridiales bacterium
CAAAAAGGGAGATTAATATGTGTGATATTTTATTCCGCGAAGTTTTAAGCAGCAGCTTTTTTATGCACAATCGCCAGCGTCTCATGCAGCAGCTGGATGCTCAGAGCCTGATTTTGCTGGTGTCTGGAAAAGCACCGGTGAAATCCGCGGATGAATGTTTTCCCTTCTTCGCGAACCGAAGTTTTTATTATCTCACTGGTATTGAACAAGAAGAATCAGCGCTGATGCTAGTGAATGCAGATGAATCGTTTGAAGAAATTTTGTTTGTGCCTGACCGCGATGCTTTAAAAGAACGCTGGACAGGCGGCATGATCAGCCATGAGGAAGCCAGCGCTGCTTCCGGCTGTCCTGACATTGCCAGTATGGAAACTTTTTATGCGGCAGTGGAAAAATGGATAAAATCACACACGGGTGACGTTTTCATTGACTTTTCAGCTTCGAATCAGCAGGCAGTTGATTTGAAACAGTGGCTGGGCAATCATCACGAAAAAAGAAGAATCAGAGATCTGTCACCGATGCTCGCGGCGCTGCGCATGATCAAACAGCCAGAGGAAATAGCTGCAATGAGAAAAGCGATTCATCTGACAGGTGAAGGCATTCAGGCAGCTGCTGATGTGATCAGGCCAGGTGCCTACGAGTTTGATGCCTGGTCCGCTTTTAAGGCGAAACTGGCAGAGCAGGGCATACTGGACACGGCCTTTCCGTCAATTGTCGCCGCAGGCAAGAACAGTCTTTGTCTGCATCACATGAAACCCTATGGCGTTATTTCGCCTGGTGATCTGGTGCAGCTTGATGTCGGCGCGGCCGTTGCCGGCGTGTGCGCAGATATTTCCAGGGTGATCCCGGCGGACGGCGTTTTCACTGAAAAGCAAAAACAGATCTACAGCCTGGTCAGGCAGTGCCAGGAAACAGCTTTCAGTATGATCAGGCCAGACAGATGCATCAGCGAAATCAATCTGGCTTGTCAGGAAACCGCCCGCGGTGGTTTAATTAAGCTGGGTCTTCTGGATGAGCTGGGATCGGTTAAGGATTATTTCTGGCACAGTGTTTCCCACCATCTTGGTTTTGACGTTCATGATCTGAAAACAAAGGATATGCCGCTTCGTCCAAACATGGTGATTACGGTGGAACCAGGCGTTTATGTTGAGCAGTGGCAGGTGGGCATCCGGCTTGAAGACGATGTCCTGGTCACGGAAAACGGCTGTGAGATTCTTTCCGCTGATATTCCCCGGGAAATGACGGACTATACACGGTGCTGAGCTTCTCATGCCAAGAATCATCCAGTTCCTGGCAGCCGGCATGCAATCTTTACGGGCAAAACCGAGAAGTTGCCATTTATGTGATGAAAAGCCCTCAGTTGTGTTGACAGCAGAGGGCTTTAGTCATTACAATATCATGTAATGTTTTGCCCATCTTATATGAGGTAAAGTGACCAACAAGGGGGATATTAATGTCGACTAAGTATATCTTTGTGACCGGTGGTGTTGTTTCAGGTATTGGCAAGGGCATCACTGCCGCATCTCTGGGGTGCCTGCTGAAGGCCCGGGGTCTGGAAGTAAGAAATCAGAAATTTGATCCTTATATTAATGTTGATCCCGGCATGATGAGCCCTACGCAGCATGGTGAAGTTTTTATAACGGATGATGGTGCAGAAACTGATCTTGATATTGGGCATTATGAACGTTTTACTGATGTGAGTCTTGATGTAGAAAGCGATATCACCTCTGGCATGGTGTACCGCAATGTGATTAACCGTGAGCGTGACGGCGGCTACATGGGCACAACAGTGCAAGTGGTGCCCCATATTATCAATGAGATTAAAAGCCATGTTTTTCATGGCGCGAGAAAAGACAAGCCGGATGTGGTTATCATTGAAATCGGCGGTACAGTCGGTGATATGGAAAGCCTGCCTTACCTTGAAGCGATCCGGCAGATCACGTACCAGGTCGGGCATGAAAATGTTCTTTTCATGCATGTAACACTGGTACCTTATCTGAAGATGGCCGGGGAGGTCAAAACAAAACCAACGCAGCACAGTGTGCAAAAATTACTGTCGCTGGGCATTCAGCCCGATATTCTGGTATGCCGCAGCGAAGTGCCCCTCGAAAAATCTGTCCGAGAGAAAATCGCTTTGTACTGTAATATTGATCTTGACTGCGTCATTCCAAACCTTGATGTTGAAACAGTATACGAACTGCCGGTCATGCTTGAGCAAGAAGGTCTGGCCAATGTCATCTGCCGAAAACTGGGTATCGCGCAATTCGTAGAACCTGACCTTCGTGCGTGGCATCGCATTATTGAACGAAACCGGGCAGCTCACCAACCGGTCGATATTGCACTGGTCGGTAAATATGTCTCACTTCATGACGCCTATTTAAGTGTGGTTGAGTCACTGACACATGCATCCATCGAAATGGGACTGGATGTGAATCTGCACTGGGTATCAGCTGAAGACATTGAAAAAGACGGCGCCGCAGCGCATCTTGATACAGCGGATGCAGTTCTTGTGCCAGGCGGGTTCGGACCGCGCGGTATGACAGGCATGGCAGAGGCTGCAGACTACGCCCGGACTTGCGGAAAACCGTTTTTTGGCATTGGGCTTGGCATGCAGATGGCTGTTGTTGCATACGCGCGCAAGGTTGCCGGTATCCAGAACGCACATTCAACCGAATCGGAGATATCGTGTCAGCCCATTTTTGTTTTGCCCGACTTATCACTTGCCGATCAGAATGGCGTCAGCGAAGAGGGCATGCAATTGTCACCGGAGGAAAAACCGATGCGCCGCGGTGCCTGTGAGTGCGTTATACAGCCTGGTTCAAAACTTCAGGATGCCTACCAGCGTGATCTGATATCAGAACGCCATCATCACCGCTGGGAGTTTAATCTGTC